>CABUVH010000019.1 GCA_902494935.1 uncultured Collinsella sp. | reverse complement strand
ACTCGCTGCTTTCGAGAGCCCCCATGCACCACGGCGTTCGTGCCGGCGCGCTCCATATGAAAACTGACTGGCACCAGATCGTGACGGCAGGCGATGAGCTTGCCGTCGATGCGCCGCTCACCGATAAGTCATCCATCATCTGCCGCACCGGCATGCTTATGCTGGCAAGCGGAACAGGTGCCTGGCGCGTGCGCGATACCATGAATCGTGTTGCTGCCGTACTCGGCGTCACGATTCACGTCGACCTGAGCCTTCTGTCGTTTGAGTGTACTTGCATCGAAGATGGCCACTGCTTTAACGAGGTTGTCAGCCTGCCCACAACGGGAGTCAATACCCATCGCATTTGGATGATGGAGAGTTTCCTCAAGGAAATCGAGACCTATGGTCGTCGCTTCACGGTACACGAGTACCACGAGATGCTCAGGACCGTTGAGAGCTCAAAACCCGATTACTCTCCCTGGCAACAGGGCCTTGCGGCAGCCTGTGCTTGCGGCGCCTTCGTCTTTTTGCTCGGCGGCGGCCCTATCGAGATGGCCTGCGCATTCGTAGGCGCTGGTGTCGGTAACTTTGCTCGCTCCCATATTCTCAAGCAGGGTCTTGGCCAGTTTAGCGCGCTGACGACGGGCGTTGCGCTCGCTTGCGTTTCGTATCTGCTGGCATTGCTCGGCCTTGGCCAGGTCGTACCGGGGGCAATGTCGCACCAAGAAGGCTATATCGGCGCCATGCTCTTCGTGATTCCCGGCTTTCCCCTCATTACGGCAGGCCTCGACATCGCTAAGCTCGATATGCGAAGCGGCATTGAGCGTCTTTCGTATGCCGTGTCGATTATTGTGATGGCGACCCTTGTGGGCTGGATGGTTGCCGAGTGTGTGGGGCTGGCACCGGATGATTTTGCCCCGCTCGGCCTTTCGCCGCTTGCCCTTACGCTCCTGCGCGTGGTGATGAGCTTCGTTGGCGTATTCGGCTTCTCGGTGATGTTCAACAGCCCGGTAAAGATGGCCGCGGCAGCTGGGTTGATCGGCGCCGTTTCCAATACCCTGCGCCTTACGCTCGTCGATGCGCCGACGATGATTCCCTTCCTGGGCCTCAGCACGGGAATGCCTCCCGAGGCAGCAGCGTTTATCGGCGCGCTGGTATCGGGTCTGCTGGCAAGCTTGGCCGAAGTCAAGCTCACCTACCCGCGTATCGCTCTCACGGTGCCTTCGATTGTCATTATGGTGCCGGGTTTGTATCTGTATCGCTCGATGTATTACATGTGCACCTTCGACACAGTCAATATGCTCGGTTGGTTTGTGCGTGCAGTGCTCATCGTGGCGTTTTTGCCCGTTGGTCTGGGTGTGGCACGTACACTCACCGACCCTCGCTGGCGCCACACCAGCTAATTGGTGCAAAGGGGACAGGTTACTTTGCACCCCCAATGAGTTGCGGTGAAATAGGGACTGAATTGCTGCTTAAAGGGTCAAAACAGTCCGTATTCCACCGCAACTTATGGGGTCGGGGGGGGGATTATTGGTGCCCTGCATCTCCATAAACTCAACGCTTACGAAGCGCGCGCCGTTCGTGTTAGGGTAGTTCCACCACATAAGTAGTCGCAGACGCACGTACCACGGGCGGGCGAGATGAAGTCCCAACAGCTCCATCTTGCCCGCCCGTTTTTGTTGCGTGGTGCCGCGGCGTAACACAGAAAGGACAATGCCCTTTATGCCTATCAACAAACGAGAGAGCCTGCTGTTCACCTTTATCATGTGCTTTTGCATGGTGCTCTGGATGAGCATCTACAACGTTGCCCTGCAGCACGGGGCCATCAACGGCGAGGTCGTTGCCGCTGCGTGGCTCGGCTTCCCCGTTGCCTACATTTTTGCCATGTGCTGCGACTGGTTCGTCGCCAGCCCGCTCGCCAAGGGTTTCGCCTTTAAGTACTTGGTCACTCCGGGCAAGAGCTCGCCGCTCGCCATGACGCTCGCCGTCAGCTCCTGCATGGTCGTTCCCATGGTCATCATCATGTCGCTGTACGGTGCCTGCGAGGGTCTGACGCACATGCCCGGCGGCATCCTTGCGAACCTGTATTCCGTGCCCGCGATCTGGATGATCAACATCCCGCATAATTTTGTGATGGCGCTGCCGTGGAACCTTTTGGTAGCCGGTCCGATTTCCCACTTCGTCTTCCGTCGCGCCTTCCCTGTGGGGACGGTTTTCGAGGAGGAGCATGCCGAGCTCTTGGAGCAGGCTATGGCTCCTGAGTGCGAGTAGCTCGCTTAGGGATCTGCTGAGCGCGGGCGACTTGCTTGGTTGGAGCCCTAAGCGTGGATAGTTCTCTCGGCGACATCGCGGGCGTGAGCGGTGCGCATGACCGGAGGGCCCGTGCTGCTCCGTTGCCCGACGTGCTAGCGCGCAGAACAATCTGTTGGTGCATTCGGCGGCTGCTGAAGCGTTTCGGCAGCCGCTTTTTATACGGAGTTTAAATACAACAGTCTGTTGTATTACGTAGAGTGGTATATCTCTAGCAGGAAAAATGCGAGAGACGGAGCATTATGGCGTTGCTAGTAGGACTGGACGTAGGGTCGACGACGACCAAAGTTTACGCGATGCACGAGGATATGACCGAGGCGTGGTGGGGATATCGCCGCCACGGGGCGTGTCAGACAGCGAGCGTGCGCGCCATGCTCGGCGAGCTCGCCGAGCGCTTTCCCCATGAGTCGCTGCGCGTTGCGGTGACCGGCTCGGGTGCGCGCGATATCGCGACCGCGCTGGGCGCCTCGTACGTTCAGGAGGTGGTCGCCAACGCGCTCGCGATCAGCAGGTTCTATCCGCAGACGCGCTGCGCCATCGAGCTGGGCGGCCAAGACGCCAAGATGATCTTCTTCCGCACCAACGATAAGGGAGACATCGAGGTTGCCGACATGCGCATGAACGGCTCGTGCGCAGGCGGTACCGGTGCATTTATCGACGAGATGGCAAAGCTCATGGGGGTCGGCACCGAATCGGGCGAGTTCGAGCAGCTCGCAAGCCGGGGAACGACCGTCCACGAGGTCTCGGGCCGCTGCGGCGTGTACGCAAAGACCGATATCCAGCCGCTGCTCAACGAGGGCATTCCTACCACCGACCTGGCGCTTTCGGCGCTTCACGCGGTCGCCCGCCAAACGATCGGCGGTCTGGCCCAGGGTATCGACATCGAGCCGCCGGTAATCTTCGAGGGCGGTACGCTCGCCTACAACCCCACACTGGTCCGCGTGTTCCGGGAGCAACTGAATCTATCGGACGATCAGGTTATCGTCCCGCGCGATCCGCAGATCATGGTCGCGCGCGGTGCCGCCCTGTCGCTGACCGACATGTTCGCATCGTCCCAACCGATCGACCTTCCCGACGCTTTTGTCCGGCTGGATAAGCTCGAGACGGTCGCGCCCGCAAGCGGGGAGGGACGTCTTGCCCAGCCCTTTTTTGCCACACCTGCCGAGCAGGCGGATTTTACGGCACGCCATGGCAAAGAGATGCCGGCAAAGGGTCCGGATGCGTATGCGCCCGGAGAGACGGTGCGTGTGGCGCTCGGTATCGATTCGGGGAGCACGACGACCAAGTTCGCCCTGGTCGATGAGGCGGGTGAGCTTGTCGATTCGTTCTACGCGTCTAATAACGGCAGACCGCTCGACGTCGCCCAACAGGGTCTTGTCAGCTTGAAGAACCGCTGGGAGACAGCGGGAGTCACGCTTGCGATCGATGCCGTGGGCACCACGGGATACGGCGAGGAGCTTTTCGCGCGCGCGTTCCACGCCGACTACCATACGGTCGAGACGGTCGCGCACGCCCGCGCCGCGTGCGTATGCGTTCCCGATGCGACCTTCGTGCTCGACATCGGCGGACAGGATATGAAGGCCATCTGGCTCAACCACGGCGTGCTGACCGATATCGTCGTCAACGAGGCGTGCTCTGCGGGCTGCGGCTCGTTCCTCGAGGGTTTTGCCAAAAACCTCGGAATAGCCGTTGAGGATATCGCGACCGAGGCATTTTCGTCCAAAGCCCCCGCCGTTCTCGGCAGCCGCTGCACGGTGTTCATGAACAGCAGCGTCGTTTCCGAGCAGCGGCGCGGTAAGGGTCCGGGCGACATCATGGCCGGTCTCTGCCGTTCGATTATCGAGAACGTGTTCACCAAGGTCATTCGCGTTTCAAATCTCAACCGTCTGGGCGACAAAGTCGTCGTCCAGGGCGGCACGTTCCGAAACGACGCGGTGCTGCGCGCATTCGAGCAGTATCTGGGCAAACCCGTCACGCGTGCGCCCCACCCGGGGCTGATGGGCGCTATCGGTATCGCCCTGCTCGCGCGCGAGGAATGCTGCAAGGGCGACGCCGGCACGTCGTTTATCGGGCTCGATGCCGTGGAGCGCTTCGAGCATCGCGAGTTCGGCGGCGTTACCTGCCGTCGGTGCAACAACCGCTGCCAGCGCGCGGTCGTGGCATTTGGCGACGGCTCGCTTTACGTCACGGGCAATCGCTGCCCGCGCGGCGGCGCCATCTCATGGGATGAGCTCGTGCGCGAGGTTCCCGCGGCGGAGGAGCTGCGTCCGCAGGGTGCTTGCGAGGCACAGGCACCCGGCACGGGGCGCGACCGGACCGCGGCTGCCCCCAATCTCTTTGTCGACCGCGAGAAGCTGCTGTTCGAGCCGTACCCCACGGTTCCCGTCTGCGGGGGGCGCGATGTCACGATCGGCATTCCCCGTGTGCTCGAGTTCTGGGACACCATGCCGTTCTGGTCGACGTTCTTCAGCACGCTCGGCTTTAAGGTGCGCGTCTCGGGACGCAGCACCAAGGCGATGTACGAGCGCGGTCTGGCGCACGTCACATCCGACACCGTGTGCTTCCCGGCCAAGCTCGTCCACGGGCACATCCGCAATCTCGTCGACGCCGGCGTCGACCGCATCTTCATGCCCATCATCACGACGGTGCCCACCGAAAACACCGCCTCTACCAGCGAGTGGATGTGCGCCGTCGTAAAGGGATACCCCTACGTGATGCGCAATTCCGATAACCCGGAGGAGCGTTTCGGCGTTCCGTTCGATACGCCGCTGTTCCACTGGTACGACGAGGGCGACCGAAACCGCCAGCTCAAGGCGTGGTGCAAGGAGACCTTCGATATCGATGCCGACCTGGTTGCCAAGGCGACCGAGCAGGCGGACCGCGCGCAGCAGACGTTTGAGAACCAGCTGCAGCTGCGCGGCAGGCAGGTGCTCGAGAACGTGCGCGAGGACGGCGGCTACGCGGTGGTGATCGCTTCGCGCCCGTACCACAACGACCCGCTGGTCAACCACGGGCTGCCCAAGCTCTTCTCTGAGCGCGGCATCCCCGTGCTGACGCCCGATGCGGTGCCGGGGGTCTGCAACGTCGATCTTTCCAACAGCCGCATCGACATCGTGAACAACTACCATGCGCGCATGCTGTCGTGCGCGGTCATCGTCGCATCGACGCCCGAGCTCGAGCTCGTGCAGATGGGCAGCTTCGGCTGCGGCCACGATGCGTATCTCACCGACGAGATCGCGCGCATGATGGGCGAGATGGGCTCCAAGGTTCCGATGATGATCAAGCTCGATGAGAGCGACGTCGCCGGTCCCATGGGCATTCGCGTGCGTTCGTTTATCGAGTCGGTCAACCGTCGTCGCGCGGAGGAGCGTGCCGAGGGCGCCCGGGTGCACGCGGTCCATCCGCTCGACGACCCGTATAAGGTCAAGTACACCAAGCGCGACCGGCACGACAAGATCGCGCTGGTCCCCAACACCTCCCATGCGTTCTGCAGGCTCATGACCGCGGCGATGCGCAATCAGGGCGTGCGCGCCGAGGCCCTTGATATCGGGCGCGAGGATGCCATCCGCCTGGGCAAACGCTATGTGCACAACGACATCTGCTTCCCCGCGCAAATCGTGATCGGCGAGGCGCTCGCGGCACTCGAGAGCGGTAAGTACGACCCGCACGACGTCGCCGTGGTGACTGGCAAGTATATCGGCGACTGCCGCCTGACGCACTACATGCCCCTGCTGCGCCGCGCGCTCGACGACGCGGGATACGACTATGTCCCGGTGCTCACCAACGACGACGTCGATGCCCACAATGCGCATCCGGGCTTCAAGCTCGGCCTTGGCCCGAGCATCCAGATCGCCTACGGTCTTCCCATGATCGATGCCCTCGAGGCTATGCTTAGGCGCATCCGTCCCTACGAGCTCGAGAAGGGCGCGGCGGACGCTGCGTTCGACCGCGCGCTCGATGAGGTTATCGAGGGCATGGAGCGCTCCGGGCTGAGAGGCCAGGCGACGGGCTTCAAACGCGCGCTTGCGATCATGGACGCCGTTCCGTACGACCGCTCGAACCCGCATCCGACCGTTCTCATCGTGGGCGAGTACCTGCTCAATTTCCATCTCGGCGCCAACCACGAGATCGAGCGCTACCTCGAGGACAACGGGCTCGAGGTCATCGAGGCGCGCATGACCGACGTGATCCGCAAGACCTATTTCTACAAGCATGCGCAGTCGCGCGAGTTCCACGTCGACCTGTCGCTGCCCGAAAAGGCCTGGTACGCCACGGCGGACAACCTGTTCGAGCTCGCGCACGACCGTTGCGACCGCCTGGGCGCGGCGAGCCCGCTCTACGAGCCGCCGACGCGCATGCCCGAGCTCGTGCGCGCGAGCGATAAGATCCTGCACCATACGTTCGATGCGGGCGAGGGCGTGCTGATTCCGGCGGAGATTCTCGAGCACGCCAAGCGCGGCTGCCGCAACTTCGTGATCCTGCAGCCGTTCGGGTGTCTGCCCAACCATGTCGTGGGGCGCGGGCTCATCCATGCGCTCAAGGAGCAGTATCCCACGGCGCAGTTCCTGCCGCTCGACTACGATCCCGACGTGAGCTTCGCCAACGTGGAGAACCGTCTTCAGATGCTCATCATGAACGCCAAGGCGCAGAGGTGCGGTGAGGCGCATGGCGAGACCGCGTAAGGACGCCGATGCGCCCGATGCGCGCACCCGTATCATCGAGGCGTTTTGGGAGCTCATCGAGAACAACAGCATCTTCGAGCTGTCGGTTGGCGAGGTGACCCGCGCCGCCCAGTGCAATCGCGGAACGTTTTACTACTATTTTCACGATTTCGATGAACTCGTCGCCATCGCCATAGCCCAGCTGCTGCAGGATAACGAGCTCATCACCGATGCCCTCTGGCATTTTTCGAGCGAGGGCGACCTTTCGGCGTTCGACCGGCGCGACGTCCGCTGCCTGCTGCGGCGCATCGTCATCACCATGAGGGCGGGTGTCGCCGAGCAGGTCGTGCAGGGCATCCATACGATCATCATCGACCGCGTGAGAGAGATCGTCCACCCCGACGGAGAAGAGCTCAAGGCAGATTCGAGCTTTGCGGTGGGCTTTCTGGTCTCGGGCATCATGGGCTTTGTGATGGCGGTCGGCTTTGCCCGGGAGGGCGGCGAGGAGATAGACCTCGAGCAGCCGGGGGACAGCGCGTGCGCGTACCTGAGGGCGGTCGCCATGCAGACGGTGGAAACGGTCGCGCAAGTCGAGGGCGTCGATACATCCGAGCTGCTCGAACGCGTCTCCAAGGAGGCCGATGCCTATCGCGCATCGCGTGCGACGAGTCCCGACGTGGTGAAAGACGCCTAGGGTTTCTCTTGCGGGGCGCCTGTCGCGCATCGCGCGGTGAGTCCCGCGATGCGGTCATAACCTGCATTCATGTGAGCCGGGTTTATAGATATTCCTCCAGCTGTTAACATAGACAACCTGTGGGTAAAGAGACAAAAGCGCCGCCGACGGGCGGGCGTTTTGATTTCGATGAACTCATGTAAGGAAACGAGCATGTTAGATAGATTTACCGATCGAGCGCGCAAGGTCATGTCGATGGCCAAACAGGAGGCGCTCGATCTGCACTCAAATAAGGTGGGCACCGAGCACCTGCTGCTCGCACTCGCCAAGGAGGACGAGGGCATCGCTGCCGAGGCGCTGCGCTCGCTTGATATCTCCTACGACGACATCATGGACACCCTCAAGGAGGTCCAGACCACGGTTCCCGAGCCCAGCGAGGAGACCGAGGCTGCCAAGCTTGCCTTTACGCCGCTCGTCATTAGCGTGATGGAGCGCTCCTTCCGCGTGGCACGTGAGAACAACCAGACCTACGTGTCGACCGAGCACTTGCTGATTGGCATCGTCGAAGAGGGTAACGGCATGGCCATGGACATCCTCATGCGCCTGGGTGTGTCGTCCGCCTCCATCAAAAAGGCTATCGAGAAACTTACCGCCAAGGACCAGGACAAGAAGCGTCCGCTCGCTGGTGCCGGTGCTGGTCGTCCCGGTGCGGGTCTGCCGTTCTTTAGCGGCTCGGATGCCTCTCAGCAAAAGGGGAGCGGCACCGACACGCTCAAGCAGTTCGCCACCAACCTCACGCAAAAGGCGCGCGACGGCGAGCTCGATCCCGTGATTGGCCGCGAAAAGGAAGTCCAGCGCATGATGGAGATCCTTTCGCGCCGCACCAAGAACAACCCGCTTATCCTGGGCGATCCCGGCGTGGGCAAGACGGCCATCGTCGAGGGCCTGGCGCAGCAGATCGCTGCCGGCAACGTGCCCGAGAACCTCATGAACCAGAACATCTGGACGCTCGACCTGCCGGGCCTCGTTGCGGGCGCCAAGTATCGCGGTGAGTTTGAGGAGCGCCTCAAGAACGTGATCCAGGAGGCCACCGAGGCCGACGACGTCATCCTGTTTATCGACGAGATGCACACTATCATCGGTGCCGGTTCTGCCGAGGGCTCCATCGACGCGAGCTCCATGCTCAAGCCCGTGCTTGCGCGCGGTGCCTTCCAGATTATCGGCGCCACCACGGCCGAGGAATTCCGTAAGTACCTCACCAAGGATCCGGCCTTTGAGCGTCGCTTCCAGACCATCGATGTCGAGGAGCCGAGCGTCGAGGACACGGTCAAGATCCTGACCGCGCTCAAGCCGCGCTACGAGGAGCACCACCATGTGCGCTATACGCAGGGTGCTATCGAGGCCGCCGCGAACCTTTCCAACCGCTACATTCAGGACCGCTTCCTGCCTGATAAGGCCATCGACCTCATTGACGAGGCCGGCGCCCGCGCCCGCATCGCCGCCAACCGCGCGCCCGAGCCGGTGCGCGAGGCCGAGCATCGCGTGGAGGAGCTTAAGGCCGCCGCGCAGGAGGCCACCGAGAGCGACGACATGAACAAGGCCGCTGAGATCACCGAGCAGCAAAAGGCTGCCGAGATTGAGCTCGCCGAGGCCAAGGCTGCCTGGACGGCCGAGCTCGACGCCAGCCCGCTCACCATCGATGTCTCCCAGATTGCCGACATCGTGTCCGTGACCTCGGGCGTGCCGGTGTCCTCGCTCACCGAGAGCGAGAGCCGCCGCCTGCTGCAGGCCGAAAGCGTGCTCAAGACGCGCATTATCGGCCAGGACGAGGCCGTCGAGGCCGTTGCCAAGGCCGTGCGCCGCAGCCGCTCGCCGCTCAAGGACCCGCGTCGCCCCGGCGGCAGCTTTATCTTCCTGGGCCCCACCGGCACGGGCAAGACCGAGCTCGCCAAGACGCTCGCCGAGTATCTCTTTGGCAGCAAGGACGCGCTCATCAGCTTCGATATGTCGGAGTTTGGTAGTGAGTTCGAGGTCTCCAAGCTCATTGGTAGCCCTCCGGGCTATGTGGGCCACGACGAGGGCGGCCAGCTCACCAAGGCCGTTCGCCGTCATCCGTACTCGGTCGTGCTGTTCGACGAGATCGAGAAGGCGCACCCCGACATCTTCAATATCCTGCTGCAGGTGCTGGAGGAGGGCCGCCTGACCGATAGCCAGGGCAAGACGGTCGACTTCCGCAACACCGTGATCATCATGACGTCCAACGTGGGCGCCCGCGAGATCGCGCAGGATGCGAGCGTTGGCTTTGGCACCACCGGCGAGCAGGGCCTCACCTCGAGTGAGATCCGCGGCCGCGCGATGGGCGAGCTCAAGCGCCTGTTCCGCCCCGAGCTGCTCAACCGTATCGACGACATCGTGGTGTTCCAGAAGCTCTCGGGCGAGAACCTGACCAAGATTGCGCACCTGCTGGTGGACGATCTGCGCCAGCGCCTGATCGCAAACGGCATGAACATCAAGCTTACCGATGCGGCCTACGACAAGATTGTGGCGGAGGGTACCGACCTCACCAACGGCGCGCGTCCGCTGCGTCGTGCTATCCAAAAGCTCATCGAGGATCCGCTGTCCGAGGAACTGCTGGCTGGCGAGTGGGGCGAGGGCGATACCGTCCTGTGCGACGTGGCCGATGGCAAGTTTGTCTTTAGCCACGGCACGGGCGAGATCCCGGCACCGCGTCCGGTGGGCACGCTCGGTGGCGATACCGCCCCGGCGGCACCGCACACCGGCAACGCCGCGCCCGTGAGCGGCGGCGTGACCTCGGGCCCCGGCGGCATGATGCAAGCCGGTTCCGGCGCGCTGTAGGGCGTGGCGACAATTTGATACGCGCAATCGAGGCGCTCCGGAAAGGGCGCCTCGATTTGTAGAGCTGCGGAAGTTGTGGCCGTTACGCTATACGGTCCACCGTTAGCCGATGATGCGAGGGCGCTCGGCGTTTTCGACTGGTTTATGCACGCAAAGTCTGGGAATATACAAGTCGCATGTCTTACTGTCTAACCAGTTGCGCCAAGGAGGCACCATGGACTACAAGATTACCGGCTACGAGCCCGCCCAGCTGTTCCATTTCTTTGAGGAGGTCAGCGCGATCCCCCGTGGGTCTGGCAACGAGAAAGGCATCAGCGATTTCCTGGTCGCGTTTGCCAAGGAGCGCGGTCTCGATGTGTATCAGGACGAGGTCTACAACGTCATCATTCGCAAGCCCGCATCTGCCGGCGCCGAGAATGCCCCGACCGTGATGCTGCAGGGCCACATCGACATGGTGTGCGACAAGCTGGGCTCCGTTGAGCACGACTTTACGACCGATGGTATCGACCTGGTCGTCAAGGACGGCGTCCTCACCGCTAACGGCACCACTCTGGGCGCCGACAACGGTATTGCCGTCGCTCTGATGCTCACTGTTCTCGATGATGATTCGATCGTTCACCCCGCCCTCGAGTGCGTATTCACCACCGACGAGGAGACTGGCCTGGTCGGCGCCGAGACGCTCGACAAGTCCCAGATTAGCGCCCGCACCATGATTAACCTTGACTCCGAGGAAGAGGGCGTTGCCACCGTCAGCTGCGCCGGCGGCGTCGTCGTTACCTACACCTGCCCCATCGTGCGCGAGCACAAGACCGGTAGCACCCTCACGCTCGACATCTCCGGCCTGCTGGGCGGTCACTCCGGCAGCGATATCAACCTGGAGCGCGGCAACGGCAATCTCATCATGGCCCGCATCATCGACCGCCTGATGGTTGCCGGCGAGCCCGCCATCGTTAGCTTTAACGGCGGCACCAAGGACAACGCCATCAACCGTGAGTGCAAGGCTGTTCTGGTCTACGCCGACCACGCTGCCGCCGAGGCCGCGGCCCAGATCGCAAAGGGCATCATCGCCGACGTTACTGCCGAGCTCGAGGTCTTCGACCCCGGCTTTACCTGCACGGTTGAGATTGCCGACAACGCTGAGGTCGAGGCCATGGACGAGAAGTCCGCACTTGCCCTTATTCGCGCTCTGCGTCTTGCCCCCAACGGTGTGATCCGCCGCAACGTCGCCACCGACGGCTCCGTCGAGGTTTCCTCCAACATCGGCGTGGTTGCCACCTCCGATGACGAGGTCAAGATCATGCTGTCCCCGCGCTCCTCGATCACCTCGCTGCAGAACGAGTTCAAGGACCGCCTGCAGACGCTGGCCGATGTCCTGGGATTCGACGCCAAGTTTGAGTTCGAGTATCCCGGCTGGAGCTATGCCGAGCATTCGCCGGTCCGCGACATCTTTGTCGAGAGCTATCGCGAGCTCTTTGGCTCCGAGCTGCGCATCGAGTCCATTCACGCCGGCCTTGAGTGCGGCCTGTTTGCCGAGGCCCTGCACGGCCTGGATGCCATCGCCGTGGGCCCGACGCTCTCCGATGTCCACACCCCGGACGAGAGCATGGAGCTCGCTTCTGCCGAGCGCTTCTACGAGCTGCTCATCGACGTCCTCAAGCGCCTTGCCGCGTAAAGGTTGCGCTAGCAGCAGTCCGAGTCACGTGCTAGCGGATTGCAAATGACATTACGAGAGGGGGCATTCGAGCGTTTGCGACGGGTGCCCCCCCCCTCTTTTGTTTGATAATTGCGAAATTACGGTCACCTAGTCCATTTCTGCCCTGATGAGGTCGAGGGTGCGCTGGCAGTTTTCGCGGACGGGGCCGAGCATATGCTCGCGCAGGTCCGCCATGCCGGGCAGGTCGGCGTATTCGTCCATGACCTCTTCCATGCAAATGGGTACCTCGTAGGCGAGGTCCATCATGGTCGCAAAGCAAAACTTCTCAGAAAGCCCGGCATCGGTGAGCGCCGCCTCCAGTGCGGGGTCGCCCATACCGTGGTATCGGCGGATGGCGCCTGGACCGATGCGCCCCACACGATTTTCGCCGCCAACGCTCATGGCAAGGCGCGCCCGGCGACGCATGCGCTCATACGCCAAACCCGACGCGACATCGTACATTCGAGCCATCATGGCTGCGCCGTCGTTTCCAAGGAGCAGGGAATAGTTTTTCGCATGCGCATCCGGTGCGCCGATAATGGCGTTGAAGAACAGTATCTGCGTAAACAGATATAGGTTAAGTTGATGGTGGCTCGTATTTACGAGGAGCTCTTGAATGTCGCGGGTGGTCGGGCCGCCGTCTGCCGTGTACTTTTGGGAGGGCATCACCCCAAGTGCCTGACAGAGGTCTTCTTGATGTAGGCGCCTGATCGTTCCGTCTTCGACTTTCACACGGTCATAGCGCTCAACAATGAGGGCAGGTTCGTCCTCAAACATACGATATTCGACGTTTGCCGTTGCGATGCCGGCGCGCTGGGCGCTTTTCATGCAGACAAACTCATTCAGAGCCTCGAGTTTAAATCCGATAACGCCATTTTTGAAAATATGCGTCGTGGGCGAGGAGCCCATGCATTCGCACCAGCGGCCGTTTATGAACGCGAGCGCGAACTTGCCCTGGTTGCCTCCGAGTGACCAACTTTCATCTAGACCCATCCACGATGCATCGCGGTCATCTCTGATCGACTTGAGACGGAGAGCAATTTCGTGGTCGTCTATAGGGCGGTATTCGCCAGCGCGATGCAGGACGGCATCGGCATCTTCTTCGGCACAAAACTGCACTCCGCCCGGACAGTCGAGTCCGATATGGCTGAGCAACGCAACGGGATTGTTGGGCCTAACGTCGAATTCGGCGGCAATCGCTTTTCGCTGGTCCTCGCTGTCGGGTAGAAGGCCAAACAGGTACGGATTCATGACCTGTTGTCCGTATGTGCGATTCGATACGGGTATGTTGGTCGATAGGGCTGGCCCGTCATAGTCATGATCGTAGGTAAAGCTGATAAGACCGTTCTCATCTTGCGTGAGCGTTCCCGCAGGTACGTCGCAAATAATGGTCCGAAGTGATGTTCTGGCCATTGGCTATTTCCCTTCGGGCTTGGTTTGGTTAGATACGTTTGCGGCAATCGAGACTCCGAGATTGGACATGGCGAAATCGGCGAAGACCTCGTCGTAGAGTGCGGATGTAAAGGGGGCATCTGCAAGAGCCGGAATGGGGGTACTACGATGGTTGCGATGATGAGGACGTTGAGTGTGATGGCGCCTGGGGATGCTGCGAGGCAGCGGATTGGCATGCGGGGCGTCGACTGGTCGCTCGTTTTTCGCTTCGCCGATATCCCCTTGAGCGGCGAGTGCCAGTCCAAGAGCATTGAAAATCGTCAGCAGCTTGTCGAGTCGAATGCCGGTGGCGTCTCCTAGCTCGAGCGATGCGAGCAGACGCTCCGAAACACCGGCTTTTTTAGCGAGGGTCGCACGGGTGAGACCCTGAGCCTCGCGTGCCTGGCGCACGTAGATGCCAGCTTGGCGCGGTGTGGTGATGGGAAGGGTGTCCACGGCGATCTCCTAACGTGCAGACTTTTGCATATTAGTATGACATGCAAAAGTCTGCACGAAAAGGCCTCATGCAAAACTCTGCATAAGGCCTTGTGCTGGCGTTGAGTTTTGAGCGATTGTGCTTGGCGTTACAGCGCCAAAATCCCCAGATGCTCAAGCAGGATCTTAAGCCCGATGAGGATGAGTACGACGCCACCCACGATGGTGGCGGGTTTTTCGTAGCGCGCGCCAAAGGTGTGGCCGATCGCTACGCCGGCGACGGAGAAGATAAACGTTGTGACGCCGATAAGCGATACAGCGGGAACGATGTCAACCGAGAGCGCCGCAAACGAGACACCTACGGCTAGGGCGTCAATCGAGGTGGCAATGGCAAGAATCAGATATTCTGCCAGGTCAATCTTTTCGGCATCCTTGCCGTCGCCCCCATCCTCGTCTTCGGTAAAGGCTTCCCACAGCATTTTGCCGCCGATAAAGGCCAAAAGGATAAAGGCGATCCAATGGTCGATGGGTCCGATGATGCCCATGAATTGACTGCCGAGCGCCCATCCGATTACGGGCATGCCGGCCTGAAAGCCGCCAAAGAACAGGCCGAGCACTACGGCGACCTTAAGGTTGATCTTCTTCATGCCAAGGCCCTTGCAGATGGATACGGCAAAAGCGTCCATAGAAAGGCCGATAGCGAGCAGCACGAGCTCGGCGAGTCCCATAGTCTGGCTCCCTCTCTGCGGGCGAGCCCGATTACGCGACTACTCCCTCATTTATATGAGACCCGATGCTACCACATGAGCAGTCAAGAGAGCCTCGTCCCAAATGAGCTACCTAAGCTGTGTTCGCTCATTCTGTAAGCATCGGATTTTGCGGGCGTCACAGGGGCAAACCGTGAGAAACTTATTGACGTTTATGGAGCGTATACGATGGGAGCGATGCCTTGGATAAGAACGAGCTGCAAAAGCGTATGGAACAGGCCATCCGCCTGACGGCACCTGGTCAGCCGATCCGCACCGCCCTCGACATGATTATCGCCGGTCACCTGGGCGCCCTTATCTGCGTCGGCGACACCGAAAACGTGCTCGCTGCCGGTAACGACGGCTTCCCGCTCAACATTTCGTTCACCTCGAATCGTCTGTTCGAGCTCTCCAAGATGGACGGTGCCATCGTCATCGACGGCGACCTCACCCAGATCCTGCGCGCCAACTTCCACCTCAATCCCGATCCCTCGCTTGCCACGAGCGAGACGGGCATGCGTCACCGCACCGCCGCTCGCATGTCGGTGCTCACCGATGCCATCGTGATCTCGGTTTCGGCTCGTCGTGCCGTCGTTAACGTGTACGTCCACGGCAAGAGCTACGAGATCCAGCCCGTTACCACCATCATGAGCTCGGTCAACCAGCTCGTCGCCACGCTCCAGACTACCCGTCAGTCGCTCGATCGCTCCCTGCTGCGCCTGACGGCCCTCGAGCTCGACGACTACGTTACGCTCGCCGACATTACCGGTATTTTTTCGAGCTTCGAGATCATGCAGCAGGCAAAGACCGAGCTTAAGGATTGCATTGTCAAGCTGGGCAACCAGGGCAAGCTCGTGCAGATGCAGCTCGAGCAGCTCGCCGGCTCCAGCATGGATACCGAGTACGACCTGATGATTCGCGACTACGCGAGCGATTCCTCCGAGGCAAACGCCGAGAAGATTCGCACTGAGCTTGCCCGTATGACGCCTAAGGACCTGTCCGACCCACAGCATGTGGCGGCGGTTCTGGGTTACGACGACCTGGACGAGGACTCCGTCATGACACCGCTAGGCCTGCGCACGCTTTCGCGCGTGTCCGTCGTGCGCGACGGCGTGGCCGAGAAAATCGTCGACGAGTATGGCTCGCTGCAGGAGCTCATGGACGACATCAGCGAGGATCCGGAGCGCCTGGGCGACTTTGGCGTCAACAACCCTGCCATTCTTGCGGACTCCCTGTACCGCATGAAGGGCACCAAACAGGGGAACGCATAATGGCGCCCGTATGCGCCGTGGTCGTTGCCGGCGGCAGCGGCCAGCGCTTTGGAAATCCCGGCGGCAAGCAGCTCGTTAACGTGGCGGGCCGTCCGCTCATGAGCTGGTCCATCCGTGCGTTCGATCGGAGCGACAAAGTCGGCCACATCGTGGTGGTGTGTCCTGCCGAGCGCCGTGCCGAGATGCGCCGCCTGGCCATCGACCCGTTTGACTATGATACGCCCATCAGCTTTGCCGATGCCGGCGATACCCGTCAGGATTCCACCCGTGCCGGCGTGCATGCGGTTCCGGCGGGTTTCGAATATGTCGCCATTCACGACGGCGCTCGTCCGCTCATTACCACCGAGGCCATCGATCACGCTATCGACGTGCTTGTGGGCGACCGCTCGCTCGACGGTGTCGTGTGCGGTCAGCCCGCGATCGACACGCTCAAAATCGTCGACGGCGATAATATCGTCGAGACGCCGCCGCGCGAGCTCTATTGGGCTGCGCAGACGCCGCAGATCTTTAGCGTCGACGCCATGAAGCGCGCCCACACCGCAGCTATCGCCGAGGGCTTTATCGGTACCGACGATTCATCGCTGGTCGAGCGCATGGGCGGGCGCGTCCGCTGTGTCCAGAGCCCGCGCGATAACCTTAAGGTGACGGTGCCCGAGGACCTGCGTCCCGTAACCGCGATTCTGCTTGGCCGCATGGCCGAGGGAGAGGACCTTCCCCATGTTCAGTAACCTGCGCATTGGCCACGGCTACGACGTCCACCGTTTGGTGGAGGGGCGTCGATGTATCATCGGCGGGGTCGACATTCCCTACGAGCGCGGCCTGCTGGGCCACTCGGATGCCGATGTGCTCGCGCACGCCTTGGCCGACGCCATTCTGGGCGCCTGCCGCGGGGGAGACATCGGCAAGCTATTCCCCGACACCGATCCCGCCTATGAGGGTGCTGATTCGATGGTGCTGCTCGCTCGCGTGATGGGCTATGCGCGCGAGCTGGGCTTCGAGTTTGTCGATGCCGATTGCACCATTGCCTGTCAGCAACCCAAGATCACCCCGCACCGCGATGCCATGCGCGCCAACCTTGCCCATGCCCTGGGCGTTGACGTCGGAAACGTGGGCGTCGCCGCCACTACGACCGAAAAGCTCGGTTGGGAAGGCCAGGGCGAGGGAATCGGCGCCTGGGCCGTCTGCCTGCTACAGAAAACCGTTAAGGAGTAACGAATGCGTATCTACAACAGCGCTACCCATAAAAAGGAAGAGTTCCAGCCCATCGAGTCCGGCAAGGTCCGCATGTACGTGTGCGGCCCCACGGTCTACGACAACATCCACATCGGCAATGCCCGCACGTTCATCAGCTTTGACGTGATTCGTCGCTGGCTCATCGCGAGCGGCTACGAGGTCACGTTCGCCCAGAACCTCACCGATGTCGATGACAAGATCATCAAGCGCGCCAACGAGCAGGGCCGCACTGCCGCCGAGGTCGCGACGGAGTTCTCCGACAAGTTCATCGGCGTCATGCGCGCCGCCAACGTGCTCGATCCCGATGTGCGTCCTCGCGCCACCAAGGAGATCGGCCCCATGATCGCCATGATCAAGACGCTCATCGAGCAGGGCCACGCCTACGCCGCCGATAACGGCGATGTGTACTTTGCCGTGCGCAGCGATCCCAACTACGGCCAGGTCTCGGGCCGCAACATCGACGACCTTATGGTTGGTGCGCGCATCGAGGAGAACGAGGACAAGATCGACCCGCTCGACTTTGCCCTGTGGAAGGCCGCCAAGCCCGGCGAGCCCAGCTGGCCGAGCCCCTGGGGCGAGGGGCGTCCCGGTTGGCACACCGAGTGCGCCGCCATGGTGCATCGCTACCTGGGTACCCCGATCGATATCCACGGCGGTGGCTCCGATCTTGCTTTCCCGCATCACGAGAACGAGTGCGCCCAGGCCACCTGCGCCTGGCACCAGGGTTTCTCCAACACCTGGATGCACACGGGCATGCTACTGGTTGACGGCGAGAAGATGTCCAAGTCGCTCGGCAACTTCTTTACGCTGGCCGAGGTCCTCGAGCAGCACTCCGCTGCCGCTCTGCGCCTTCTGATGCTGCAGACGAGCTATCGCTCGCCGCTCGACTTTTCTTGGGAGCGCCTGGAGGGCGCCGAGAACTCGCTCACGCGTATCGCCGGTACGGTCGAGAACCTGCGCTGGGCTGCAAGCCATGCGACGGCCGATGCCGATGAGGCAGCATCCGAGGTGTTTGCCGCCAAGGCCGCCGAGACCCGTGCCACCTTTAAGGAGTGCATGGACGACGACTTTAACACCGCCGGCGCCATGGGTGCCGTCTTTGGCTTTGTGACCGAGTGCAACCAGTACCTAGAGCAGGCGGGCGACGCTGCCGACAAGGCCGCCGCGCTTGCCGCCGCCGACACGCTGGCCGAGCTGCTCGATACGTTTGGCGTCGAGCTTCCCGAGCCCAAGGTCGAGCTGCCGCTGGGTCTGCTGGGCGTTGCCGCCGGTCTGGTCGCCTACACGGGCGACGACGTGGACGAGGCCGCTGCCAAGATTCTCGAGGCCCGCGCCGAGGCCCGTGCCGCCAAGAACTGGGATCTGGCAGATGCCATCCGCGACCAGCTCAAGGACCTGGGCCTGACGATTGAAGATACCGCCGCCGGCACTCGTATCAAATCTCTCTAATCCCCCCGGGTTTCCCAAGCACCCGACCTTGCCGTTCAAACCGTCGCTCGCGTACTCAAGTACGC
Source organism: uncultured Collinsella sp. (assembly GCA_902494935.1). GTDB lineage: Bacteria > Actinomycetota > Coriobacteriia > Coriobacteriales > Coriobacteriaceae > Collinsella. Next base: position 427 of record CABUVH010000019.1, on the reverse strand, counting down.
GTCGCTCCTCTTTCACGGCAATCTCGGGCACTTGGAAAACCCGTACCGACCGCCCGAATTAATATTCATGGGCGGTCGTTTATTTTGTTTCGTTTGATAGTTGTATTTAGGAGGTCACTTTATGGCCGACAATCGCAAGCGTGCGCCTCGTGGCGGCAAGCAGGCTGCTTCTGGCTCGCGTCCGATTCGCCGCAATGACCGCGCTGCCGCTCCCAAGGGCCAGCGCGATCGCACCCAGGCCGCACGTCCGCAGCGCGATCGCAACCGCGACGCTGTCCAGGCTCCCAAGGGCGAGTTTATCGAAGGTCGTCGTGCAGCCGCCGAGGCGCTGCGCACTGGTTTTCCCATCAAGTGCGCGCTCATTGCCGAGGGCGGGGAGCGCGATGCCGCCTTGTCGCGCCTGGTCGACGACCTCAACGCCGTGGGT
>CABUVH010000018.1 GCA_902494935.1 uncultured Collinsella sp. | reverse complement strand
GTCGAGCCTGTCCGTTTCCTTCGTGAGGTCCGCGTCGAGAACGGCGAGGAGCACAAGGTCGGCGAGGTCGTCACCGTCGCTGATTTCGCTGATGTCGAGAAGGTCGACGTCATCGGTACCTCCAAGGGTAAGGGCTTCCAGGGTCGCATCAAGCGCTGGGGTCAGCGCCGCGGTCCTATGACGCATGGTTCTCACTTCCAGCGTCACCCCGGTTCTATCGGTCAGTGCGCCTATCCTGCGCGCGTCCTCAAGGGCGTCAAGATGGCCGGTCACATGGGTAACGAGCGCGTTACCGTCAAGAACCTTTCCGTTGTCCGCATCGATGCCGAGCAGAACCTCATCTTGGTCAAGGGCGCTGTCCCGGGTGCCAAGAATGGTCTCGTCGCCATCCGTATGGCCTAAGGGCCCAGCCCATTTAGCCCAGCGTCATACCAAGGAGAACACTTAAATGGCAAAGTTTGAAGTAAAGAACAGCGAGGGCAAGAAGGTCGCCGAGGCCGAGCTCGCCGCTGAGGTGTACGGCATCGAGCCGAACATCCACGTTATGCACCACATCGTCAAGTGCCAGATGGCCTCTTGGCGTCAGGGCACCCAGTCCGCTAAGGGCCGCTCTGAGGTTTCCGGTGGCGGCAAGAAGCCTTGGCGTCAGAAGGGCACCGGCCGTGCCCGCCAGGGTTCCATCCGTGCTGCCCAGTGGCGTCACGGTGGCGTTGTCTTCGCCCCCAAGCCCCGTTCTTACGCTAAGCGTATGAACAACAAGGAGGTCAAGCTGGCTATGCGCTCCGCGCTGTCCGCCAAGCTGGCCGATGGCGAGCTCGTGCTCGTCGACGACTACGGCTTCGAGAAGCCTTCCACCAAGGCTGCCGTCGCCATGCTCAAGGCTCTCGGCCTTGAGGGCAAGCGTCTGACCATCATCGTTCGCGATGAGGACGTCAACGCCTACCTGTCGTTCCGCAACATTCCCAAGACGTTCATCATCACTGCCGACGAGGCCAACACCTACGATCTCGTCAACAACAACGCTGTGCTGATGCCCGCCGACATCGCCGCTCACTTCGGGGAGGTGCTTGCATAAATGACCGCCCACGAGATCATCATCCGTCCGATCGTGTCCGAGCGTTCCTTCTCCGGCATGGAGCTGAACAAGTACACGTTCGAGGTCGCCAAGGATGCTAACAAGTATCAGATCAAGGACGCTGTCGAGGAGATCTTCGGCGTCAAGGTCGTTCGCGTGAACACCCTGACGGTCAAGCCCAAGACCAAGCGCGTGCGCTATGTCGCCGGCAAGACCCGTTCTTGGAAGAAGGCCATCGTCACGCTGGCCGAGGGCGACACCATCGAGGTCTTTGGCAACCAGGCCTAAGACTCGCTGCTGTTGAGTGAGCTCATGCCTCCCAAATAGGGGAGGCGAGAGCTCAAGGTTTTGGGCGTATAAAATGGACACGCCCGGAACCGTGTATACGTCCGGTGTCATCGCACCCGAGGCAGAACCTCGAATCCCTGTCTGCGATGGCTAACGGATTCCTATTGAAAGGGATTGTAATGGCTGTAAAGCACCTTAAGCCGACCTCCGCTGGTAGGCGTTGGCAGACGATCTCCGATTTCTCCGAGATCACCTGCACCAAGCCCGAGAAGTCTCTTCTCGAGCCCCTGCCCAAGAAGGCCGGTCGTAACAACAACGGCCGCATCACCACCCGCCACCAGGGCGGCGGCGTGAAGCGTCGTTACCGCGTGATCGACTTCAAGCGCAACAAGGACGGCGTGCCCGCCAAGGTTGCCACGATCGAGTACGATCCGAACCGTTCCGCTCGCATCGCTCTGCTGCACTACGCTGACGGTGAGAAGCGCTACATCCTGGCCCCCAAGGGCCTCGAGGTCGGTCAGACCATCATGTCCGGTTCTGACGCCGACATCAAGCCGGGCAACGCTCTGCCCCTCGCCGACATCCCCGTCGGTACGCTCATCCACGCCGTCGAGTTCCAGCCGGGCAAGGGCGCTGCTATCGCCCGTTCCGCCGGTAACTCCTGCCAGCTGATGGGTAAGGAGGGCAAGTACGCTATCGTCCGTATGCCTTCCTCCGAGATGCGCCGCATCCTCGTTACCTGCCGCGCCACCGTCGGTGAGGTCGGCAACGCCGATCACTCCAACATCGTCATCGGCAAGGCCGGCCGTAAGCGTCACATGAACGTGCGCCCGACCGTCCGCGGTACCGTCATGAACCCTGTCGACCACCCGCACGGCGGTGGCGAGGGCAAGAACCACACCTCTGGTCGTCCCTCCGTTACCCCCTGGGGTAAGCCGACGAAGGGCCTTCGTACGCGCAAGAAGAAGAAGGTCTCGAACCAGCACATCATTCGTCGCCGTAAGAAGTAATTTCGGATACCGAGTTTTAGGAGAAAGCACTTATGAGCAGAAGTCTCAAAAAGGGCCCGTTCGTGGAGACTCGCCTTCTCTCGCGTATCACCGCGATGAACGAGGCTGGCAAGAAGGACGTCGTGAAGACCTGGTCCCGCGCGTCCACCATCTTCCCCGAGATGGTTGGTCACACCATCGCCGTCCACGACGGCCGCAAGCATGTGCCCGTGTATGTTACCGAGTCCATGGTTGGTCACAAGCTCGGCGAGTTCGCGCCGACTCGTACGTTCCGTGGCCACAAGGCCAAATAGGGGGTTAACCGTAAATGGCAACTAAGTCTATTGAAACTGAGGCCACCGAGGTTCGCGCCGTCGCTAAGTACGTGCGTGTTTCCCCCAGCAAGGCCCGCCTGGTGGTCGATCTGATCCGCCGCAAGCCTGTCGCTCAGGCCTTCGACATCCTCCACTTCTGCGACCGCGCCGTCGCCGTGGATGTCGAGAAGGTTCTCCGTTCCGCCGTTGCGAACGCCGAGAACAACAACGGTCTGCGTGCCGACAACCTGGTTGTCGCCGCTGCCTATGTTGACGAGGGTCCGACGCTTAAGCGCATCCGTCCCCGCGCCAAGGGTTCCGCTTCTCGCATTCTGAAGCGTACTTCCCACATCACCGTCGTCGTTGCTCCTCGAAAGGAGGCGTAAAGCTGTATGGGTCAGAAAGTCTACCCCACCGGCTTCCGTCTTGGCATTACCGAGAACTGGCGCTCCCGCTGGTTCGCAGAGAAGGATTACGCTAAGACCCTCGGTAACGATCTCGAGATTCGCAAGTACCTCGAGAAGCGTCTTTCCCGCGCAGCTGTCTCCCGCGTCGAGATCGAGCGCGCTGGCGACAAGGTGAAGGTCATCATCCTCACCGCTCGCCCCGGCGTTGTCATCGGTAAGAAGGGTGCCGAGATCGATACTCTCCGTACCGAGCTCGAGAAGGTCGCTGGCGTCTCCAAGGGCCAGCTCTCCGTCGACGTTGTCGAGGTCAAGCGCCCCGAGCTCGACGCCAACCTCGTTGCTCAGTCTATCGCCGAGCAGCTCGAGGGCCGCGTTGCCTTCCGTCGCGCTATGCGCAAGGCTGTCCAGTCTGCCCGCAAGGCCGGCGCTAAGGGCATCCGTATCCAGTGCTCCGGTCGTCTCGGCGGTGCCGAGATGGGCCGTCGTGAGTGGTACCGCGAGGGTCGCGTGCCTCTGCACACCCTCCGTGCCAAGATCGACTACGGCACGGCTGTCGCCAGCACCACTATGGGCGCTTGCGGCGTGAAGGTCTGGATCTACCTAGGCGAGAAGCTCCCGGGCCAGCCTGTTCCCAACCCTGCACTCGAGGGCTCTTCCCGTCCTCGTCGTCGTAACTCCGAGAGGAGGGGTCAGTAGTGCTTGCCCCTAAGCGTATTCTTCACCGCAAGGTGCAGCGTGGCTCCATGAAGGGCCAGGCCAAGGGTAATACCGAGCTGCATTTCGGCGAGTTTGGTATCCAGGCTCTCGAGGCCCATTGGATCACCAACCGTCAGATCGAGGCCGCTCGTATTGCCATGACCCGCTACATGAAGCGTGGCGGTCGTGTCTACATCACGATCTTCCCCGATAAGCCCATCACCAAGAAGCCTGCCGAGACTCGCATGGGTTCTGGTAAGGGTAACCCCGAGGAGTGGGTGGCCGTCGTCAAGCCCGGCCGCATCATGTTCGAGGTCAAGGGCGTGCCCGAGGAGGTCGCTCGCGAGGCTCTGCGTCTTGCACAGCACAAGCTTCCCATCAAGACCAAGATTGTTGCTGCTAAGAACGCTGAGCAGCGCATCGAGAAGGAGATGGCTGAGGAGGCCGCTCTCGAGGCCAAGTGGGCTGCTGAGGACGCCGCCGCCGCCAAGGAGGAGAACTAATGAAGCCCGCAGAGATTCGTGAGCTCTCGGACGCTCAGCTCGTTGAGAAGCTGAAGGAAATGCGCGCCGAGCTCTTTAACCTTCGTTTCCAGATGGCCACCAGCCAGCTGGACAACACCGCTCGCGTCAACACCGTGAAGAAGGACATTGCTCGCGTCCTCACGGAGCAGCGCGCCCGCGAGATCGCAGCGGAGAAGTCCGCTGTCGCCGAGTAGGACCTAAGGAGAGAACATGACTGATTCGCGTAACTCGCGTAAGGTCCGTACGGGTGTCGTTACCTCCGTCTCCGGTGCCAAGACCATTGTCGTCACCATCACCGAGCGCAAGCGTCACCCCAAGTACGGCAAGATGATGACCAGCTCCAAGAAGCTGCACGCTCACGACGAGGAGTGCACGGCTGGCGTGGGCGATACCGTCCGCGTTATGGAGACCCGTCCTATGTCCAAGATGAAGCGTTGGCGCCTCATCGAGGTCGTCGAGCGCGCTAAATAAGCAGTCGCTCTTACGACTTGTACGTTTCCGAAGATGTGCGTATGCCTGGTTTGCATACCACAGGCCGTCTAAAGGCTGCGCACCTCTCTTCGGTTCTTAGTTCGGAGGAACATCTACCATGATTCAGATGCAAACCATGCTGAACGTCGCCGACAACTCCGGCGCTCGCAAGATTCGCTGCATCAAGGTGCTTGGCGGTTCCAAGCGTCGTTATGCAGGCATCGGCGATGTGTTCATCGGTGCTGTCCAGGAGGCTACCCCTGGCGCCAACGTCAAGAAGAAGGACGTTGTCCGTTGCGTCGTCGTTCGCACCGTTAAGGAGATCCGCCGCAAGGATGGCTCCTACATTCGCTTTGATGAGAACGCCTGCGTTGTCATCAACAACGATGGTTCGCCCGTCGGCACCCGTATCTTCGGGCCCGTCGCTCGCGAGCTTCGTGACAAGAAGTACATGAAGATCGTCTCGCTCGCTCCCGAGACCCTGTAGTTAGGGGAGATATATGTATATCAAGAAGGGCGATAAGGTCCAGGTTCTCTCTGGTAAGGATCGCGGCAAGCAGGGCGTTGTCCTGCGTGCTCTCCCCGCCGAGAACAAGGTCGTTGTCGAGGGCGTTTCGGTCGTCAAGAAGGCCGTCAAGCCCAACGCTGCCAACCAGCAGGGCGGCATCGTTTCGCAGGAGGCTCCCATCGACGCCTCCAACGTCAATCTCGTCTGCCCCGAGTGCGGTAAGGTTACCCGCGTCGGTCACGAGAAGGACGGCAAGAACAAGCTGCGCGTCTGCAAGAAGTGCGGCCACAAGTTCTAAGCTGCCCGCAACATCAAGTTGCTAGCAAAGGCCCGGATGCCCCACGGCATCCGGGCCTTTTTCTATCCCCACTCATTGGGGACAGACTTAAATGAGTGGCCTTGATTGGCAGTCATTGGGGACAGACTTAAATGACTAGTTGATAGGGACGGTCTTTAGATCTGTATATCTGGCCATCTAGGATAGGCTTCAACGAAAGCGGCACCTAGGGACAGTCCTTCGATGTCTGGTGTCCCCAGAGGGGTGAAGTAATACAGCTGGCTCTGTCTTTAGGGCTTTGGTGCTCCGCCCCTATATGTTTCACAAGGATTGTCGCATGCGCATTTACGCGCAGAGTCTTGCGCGATGATTCGCATGGCCGCGCAAATATCTGCTAACTATGGCTAAATAATGACCGACAAGCAAATAAACACGCAAATACGAGCAAATGCGCGCGCATTTGTGCGAATATAGGGCTGTTGGAAATGAAGAACTTCCGATGATTCAGGAGGCACATATGGCAGATTCCAAACAGGCTCCGCTCGACGCCGAGGCAGCCGCAAAGGCGGCGTTTGCCTCGGTCCAGGATCAGCCGTTCCCCGATGATATCTTTACGGCCCCCGAGCTCCGCTGGGCCGTGATCGGGTGCGGCGTTATCGCCAACCAAATGGCCCAGTCCCTCGCTCTGGCCGGCCGCAAGCTCGCGGGTGTCGCCAACCGTACGCTGTCCAAGGCCCAGGCTTTTGCCGAGCAGTATGGCGTCGAGAAGGTGTACGAGACGATTGAGGACCTCTACGCCGATCCAGACATCGATGCCGTCTATATCACCACGCCGCACAACACGCATATCACCTATCTGCGTGCCGCGCTGGCCGCCGGCAAGCACGTGCTCTGCGAAAAGGCCATTACCCTCAACTCCGCCGAGCTCGACGAGGCCCGTGCCATCGCCGACGAGCATAACGTGGTCCTTATGGACGCCACCACGGTGCTTCACATGCCGCTGTATCAGGAGCTGCGCCGTCGCATGGATGCTGGCGAGTTCGGCCGCATGAATCTCGCTCAGCTCAACTTTGGCAGCTATAAGGAGTACGGCGACCTGACCAACCGCTTCTACAACCGTAGCCTTGCCGGCGGCGCCATGCTCGACATTGGCGTGTATGCCCTGTCCGTCATGCGCCTGTTTATGGCCAGCCAGCCAGCCGAGGTCGTGTCTCTGGGCAATACCTGCGAGACTGGCGTTGACGTCGCGGGTGGCATTGTCTGCCGTAATGCTGAGCAGCAGCTGGGCGTCGTGAGCCTTACGCTCCACTCCAAACAGCCCAAGCGCTCGGTCATCAGTTTCGATAAGTGCTATATCGAGGTCAACGATTATCCGCGCGCCGACCATGCAACCATCGTGTGGACTGCAGACGGTCACCGTGAGGAGGTCCACGCTGGCACCGAGGCATACGCTCTGTGCTACGAGATGGCCGACCTGGAGAAGGCCGTTGCCGGCGATGATTCGAAGCGCGAGCTTCTGGGCTATGCTTCCGATGTTATGGAGCTTATGACCAAGCTCCGCGCCGATTGGGGAGTCGTGTACCCCGAGGAGGAGTAAGCGATGCTTGCGGAAGATAGGCTCAACGCGATTGTGTCGATGGTACAGCAGACCGGCTCGGTCACCGTACCGGAACTTGCCGAAGCCCTGGGCGTGACACCGTCCACCATTCGCCGTGACTTGCAAACGCTCGACCGCGCGCACCGTATCGCCAAGGTGCACGGAGGCGCGACAAGTCTGGAGCGCGCGCACGTGACGCGCGACCTAACGCTCAATGAGCGCAGCGATCTCCATAATGATGACAAGGAGCGCATCTGCGCCCGTGCGGCGGCGCTTGTGGAGCCCGAGAGCTTTGTGTACATCGATTCAGGTTCGACGACGCTTAGGCTCATCGAGCATCTTCCGCGCCTTGAGGGCGTCACCTATGTGACCGATTCCGTGCTCCATGCTCAGCACCTCGCTCTGCGCGGCATGCGCACCGTGGTGCTGGGCGGCGAGCTCAAGCCCGAGACCGAAGCACTCGTTGGCCCCGATGCCTTGGCAACCCTGGACCGCTATAACTTCAACTGCGGTTTTTGGGGTTCCAATGGCATCGCCGCCGAGCAAGGTCTCACCACACCGGATATCGAGGAAGCGCAGGTCAAGCGTATCTCGATGCGCCATACCGCCAAACGCTTCGTAATCTCGGACGCCAGCAAATTTGGCATGGTGGCGCCCGTCAAGTTTGCGGACTTCCGCGACGCAACGATCATTACCGCAGGTGAGGTCCCCGCCAAGTATCGGGCGATGGATAACGTCATCACGGTCTAGCGACAGGGCAAGGTCAAAACCATTTAGGTTCCTCAATAGAAAAGCGGCAACACCCTCGATGGGCGATGCCGCTTTTGTTGTCTGCCGTTTTGTCTAAATCTGTAACAACTAGACCGTTAAAAGTGGGCTAGGTGTTACAGATTGAGATGCTTCCGAACCTTGCCGTCCCTTTGTCTCGATCTGTAACATCTGGGACCGATTTTGACGAGTTATTGTTACAGATTGAGATTTTCCCTTGAGGGGGATTCGAATGTCTCGATCTGTAACAGATAGACCGGAAAATGGGTTCTAACTGTTACAGATCGAGACGTTTTGGGACCGCGGCTGAGCCATTGGGGCAAAACCACCACGAAGGTGCCTGTCCCCATTGTGGTGGTTTAGGGCTCCCAGGGGCAGGGGGCTTCGATGTGGATGTGCTCGCCGGTTACGGGATGCGTAAAGGACACGCTGTGGGCGTGGAGCATCAGGCCACAGGGGCGCGGCGTTCCGTACAGGTCGTCGCCAACCAGGGGATGACGCTCGCTCGCCAGATGCACGCGGATTTGGTGCTTGCGGCCGGTGAGCAACTCGACATCGATATACGAGCGCGTGGGCAGGCCACGGCGACTCTTAAGACGCTTGAGCACCTTGACGCGCGTCTGAGACGGCTTGCCGCTGGCGCCGACGCGCATCTTGCGGCTGTCGTGACGGTCGCGGGCGATGGGCTTGTCGATGAGCTTTTCGTTCCAGTCGATTTTGCCCTCGGCGAGCGCCAGATAGTGCTTTTCGAAAGCGTGGTCGATCACCATCTGGTCAAAGGCGGGCTGCGTCTGCTTGTCGAGCGAGAACAACACCACGCCGGTGGTGTCGCGGTCCAGGCGGTTGAGCGGCTGCATGTCGGTCGCGGCAAAGCCGTCGCCCATCGCCAGCAGCAGGTCGCTGGCGTAGTCGGTGAGCGTGCGCTCGCCGGTGCCGTCGCCGTGGACGATCATGCCGGCGGGCTTGTCGATGGCCATGAGCCAGGCGTCGCAGTAGAGGACTTGAGGTTCTTCGTTCACGTGTAAGCCTTTCGGTTAGCTGATTCCCGCAAACATGCAGCCCGAGGTCGCCCCGCGCAGACGGGCGGCGGGCTTGCGGCCGGCCTGCGCGGCCTCGACGGCACGACGGACGCGGGCGACGGCACGGCCCACCTCATCCGTCTCGAGCAGCGTTCCGTCCACCATGAGACGACGCACGCCGGCATCGAGCAGCTGAGGAACCTGCGGCGTGAGGTCGATGGGATAAGCATCGTACAGGCGAGAGCGGCCGTGGATGTCGGTGCGGACGGGCATGACCTTTCCGTCGATATTCTTGAGCGAGAGCTTGCGGGCACGCAGGCGGCAGTTGGCGCAATCGTGGATGCAGCCGTTGGCGACCTGCAGAATGCAATGCTCGCTTGTCATGACGCGCGGGCGGCCAAAGACGGTGATGCCCAGAGCCGCGGGCGCGGCGGCGCCGAGCGAGACAATCTCTTCGAGCGTGATCTCGGGCGAGAGCCAAAACGCACCGGCTCCGCGCTCGGCAAGCGCCTCCATGCAGGCCGTGTTGTGCACGGGCAGACAAGAGCGGACTTCTGCCGTGGCGCCAACCTGGGCGGCCAGGGCAAGCTCAGAGATGTTGCCAATAGCGACCGTGGCGCCGGCAACAACCCACGGGTCGACGCGCTCGTGGTCGACGGCACGGCAGACCTCGTCGAGTACGGGCACGATACCCTGCTCAAATGCATCGGCAGGGGAGAGTCCGACAGCCTCGAGCACGTCGGTGGTCATGTAGATGCGCGTTGCACCCTCCGCGCGAGCGGCCTCGGCGGCCTCGAGCGAGGTGACGGTGGCGCAGATCTGCGGCTCATCGCGGTAGTGCTCGGGCGCGGGGCGGGAATTACTGGTTACAATTGCCGGCAACTCGAGCGTTTTCGCGCGCCCCTCGTACGGCGACAGAATGGCCTCCTCCAATGCTTTGCAGGCGGCAGCGCGCACCTTGTGCACAGCGGAGAAGCCCATGCCGCAGCCCTCATCGAGCGCCACATCAAAGCTCGCTGCCTCAAAGGGCGAGGAGCCCATGCGGCCCACATGCTCAACCAGGTCTGCCGCCTCGACGGCGCGGGTCTTGGCGGCCTCGACGGTGAAGCCCGTGGCGGTGGCGGTGAGCGCGGGGTTGTCAGAGCAGGTGAGTGTGACGGTAAACGGCTCGCCCAGGCGCGCCACGACGGACACATCAACAGCTCGGCGGCGCAGCACATCGCGCTTGAGCGCGGCGCCGGCGGCGTCGATGGCACGCTGACTGCGAATCACGCGGACGCGGCAGCCCTCGGGCATGCTGCGGGGCACGCGGCACTCGATAACATCGCCGGCGGCGGCATCATCGGCGGCAATAGTGGTCAGGAACTGGTCAAACTCGTTATCGTGGCGAAGCTCCAGCAGGTCGCCCTTGCCCACGGGCTCAAACAGCTCAATGCGGGCGATGGCGGCGCGGCGACGGCGGTCGTCGGGCTTGAGGCCGCGCACATCGCGGTTGGCCAGACGGCTGCCCAGCACCGTGCCCACGATCTGGCCGCGATTGTTGGAACGCTCATAGCTCATCATTTCGTCGCCCGAGGTGCCGTCCTGATAGGCGTGCGTAAAGTCGCGGTTGAAGCAGCGCTTGAGCTGGCGCTGGCGGGCGGCTTCCTCGTCCTTGGCAACGGTGGCTCCGGATAGCATGTCGTCAATTTCGTGACGATACACATCAACGATGGAGTACACGTAATCGGGCGCCTTCATGCGGCCCTCGAGCTTGAGCGACGCGGCGCCGGCGTCATACAGACGGCGAACAAGCTGTGAAGTGTTGGTGTCACGCGGGCATAGCGCACGCTCGCGGCCGGCGGGGGAGAGCGCGCGACCGTTTTCGTCGATCAGTTCGTAGGGCAGGCGGCAGGGCTGGGCGCACATGCCACGGTTGGCCGATCGTCCCGCCATGGCAAAGCTCGAAAGCAGGCACAGGCCCGAGTAGCAAAAGCAGATGGCACCATGGCTAAAGACCTCAAGGTCCACATCGGGCGCGGCATCATGAATGGCGGCAATCTCGTCGATGGAAAGCTCGCGCGAGAGGGTCACACGGTCGGCGCCCTGCTCGCGGCACCAAAGGGTTCCGCGGTCGTCGTGGATGTTTGCTTGGGTTGAGATGTGCGTCTCGATGCCGGGCATCGTGCGCTTGACCTCAAAGAACAGGCCCCAGTCCTGGATGATGAAGGCATCGGCGCCCAGCGTGGAGCAGCGATGGATGAGTTGCAGCGCATCGCCCATCTCGGACTGCTTGATGACGATGTTGACCGTGACGTAGACGCGCGACCCGGCTAGATGTGCGGCGCGGCAGGCTTGCTCAAAGGTCTCGTCGGTAAAGTTGGTGGCCTTGCGGCGGGCGTTGAAGCTGCCCATGCCGCAGTAGATGGCGTCTGCCCCGGCAGCAAGCGCGGCGGCAAAGGGCTCCGGGCCTCCGGCGGGTGCCAAGAGCTCGGGTCTGCGGTTGGTGGTTCTACTGGCGGTTGCGGTCATATCCTGCCTTTCAAAATGCTCAGATACTCAAAAGTATAGTGGTGCCGTCGCGGCGGGCGACGCCCGTGCTCCAAGCAGGATAAAGTCTTCAGCAGCCCTTGCAGCAAAAATGATCCGTTTCCCTTCGTTCCCATCGGATTAGGTGATCCATAGGTGGCGGAGGAAAACGGATCATTTTGAGCTTCACTGTCCGGTCGTGCCGTTCAGCGGCCGACAGGCACCGTTGGGCGATAAAATATTCTCGCAACGTGATAATAATCTTGCATCGCGCGGAAACCTTGAGTACTATCCCAATCAAGCGCGGTGTTCAGACCGAACTGTGCCTCCCGGTGTGAACACCGCGCTCACGCTCTCTCAATTGATCGTAAGGAGAAAAACATGAGCAAGACCGTCGTGTCTTCCGATAACGCACCTGCGGCCATCGGCCCGTATTCCCCCGGCATCCAGACCGGCAACATGGTGTTCCTGTCCGGCCAGCTGGGCATCGACCCCGCAACCGGCAAGATGCCCGAGGGCGTCGAGGCCCAGGCTAAGCAGTCCCTTGCTAACGTTGAGGCCCTGCTGACCGCTGCCGGCGCCACCTTTGCCGATGTCGTTAAGACCACGGTCTATCTGGCCGACATTGCCGACTTCGCTGCCGTGAACGAGATCTACGCTTCCAAGTTCGAGGCTCCGTTCCCCGCGCGCAGCGCTTTCCAGGTTGCCGCCCTTCCGGCCGGCGGTCTGGTCGAGATCGAGGTCGTCGCCGCTCTCTAAGGCGTTGGCAACAACTAAACATAACATGCAAAAAGACCCTGCAGTGCGTGTGAACTGCAGGGTCTTTTGTCAAGCGATGCGACAAAAATGATCCGTTTTCCTCCGTCCCCAAGGAGTCAGCGGGTTAGCCTTCCTTGCGGACTTTTTGCAGGTAGCGGTAGACGCTGGGCTCCGAGATGCCCAGCGCGGTGGCGGCGCAGGCTACGGCGCCCTTGAGCATGAACACTCCGTTGCCGTTGAGGTGGCGAATGACGTCCACGCGGTCGCTTTGACCAAGCGACGTCACATCCAGCCCGCGAGCGCTCAGCAGCTCGGAAATACTGCGGTCGATGAGCTCCTGCGTGGACTCCGAAAGGCTTTCGACCTCGATGGGGGAGGGCTCGGTGCGTGCGGGAGCGGCGTCAAAGCAGGCCATAAGCTGCTGGGCCATGGCACTGATGTTGCGCAAGGCCGAAAGATCGGTGTTGACGCAGAGCATGCCGACGATCTCGCCGTCCTCGCGAATGAAGTACGTCGCCGACTCCAGCGTCTTGCCACCGGCACCGCGGCCTTCGTAGCCCGTAATGAACGGCAGATCGCGATATTTACCATCGTGCATGATCTTGAGTGCCAGATCGGTGGCGGGACCGCCGACCTTACGGCCGCTCACGATGCCGTTGCGAATATCGACGATGGCGTGGTCGGGATCCGAGAAATCGTGCAGGACGATTTCGCTGTTCTTACCGAGTACCTGCTCCAGGAAATCGACCATCGGCAAAAAGCGGCGTACGGTCTCGTTCACGGGCAACTCCTTTGGGTGAAATCGGAAATGTTCATAACAATTTTTTCTCATGGTAACACGGTGTCTATTGACTCGTATATCCGCAGGTACATTGCGTAATACAGACGAACGGTAGGAATTTAGCGGTAAACGGTCGACCAAAAGAAAAGTTAGATGTCATTTTGACCAGACACTTTCCTGACCTGCGGAAATGCATTATCTCAGCTGAAGAATAGTCTGATAACAAAAAATTATTATTGAGAATGAGAATCATCTTTAATACGATATGCAACGAAGGCACAACCTCAACCCCGCACTGCGTCACAATAGAGCGTTAGATGCGAAAACAACTATTTCGAGGATTGGTGGTCAAATGACCCAGGAGACGGTTACGAACGGCACTGAAGCCCTGTTCACTCGCGAAGGCATGCCGCCCGTTAAGGAAATGATCCCGTGTGCCCTTCAGCATGTACTGGCATCGTTTGCCGGCATCATTACCCCGGCGGTCATCATGGCCGGCGTCTACGGCTTTAATAGCCAGCAGAGCACCGACATCATTCAGGTTGCACTCATTCTTTCGGCGATCGACACGGCCCTTCAGGCCTTCGCTCCCTTCCGTCGCATTGGCGGCGGCCTGCCCATCGTCATGGGCGTTTCGTTCGCGTTCCTGCCGGCCCTTCAGGCCATGGGCGCCTCGGGCTTTAGTTTTGGCGCGCTGCTGGGCGGCGAGATCGTTGGCGGTGCCGTCGCGGTCCTCTTTGGTCTGGCCTACAGCAAGATTAAGTGGCTGTTCCCGCCCGTCGTGACCGGCACGGTCATCTTCTCCATTGGCGTCTCTCTCTATCCCACGGCCGTCAAATACATGGCCGGTGGCATGGGCACGCCGTTGTGGGGCACCCCGCAGGCATGGTGCGTCGCTCTTATCACCTTCGCCGTCGTCTTCGCGCTCGCCAACTTTGGCAAGGGCACGCTCAAGCTGGGATCCGTGTTCTTTGGTATGATCGTTGGCATGATCGTTTCGATCCCCTTTGGCATGATCGACTTCTCCAGCGTCGCCACCGCTCAGGTCTTCGCTCTTCCCAAGCTCATGCCCTACGCGCTCGAGTTTGATCCCGAGGTCTGCATTACCCTCGCCGTCGTGTTCCCCATGGTTGCCATCCAGGTTATCGGTGACGTCTCCGCCGCCTGCCTGGGCTCCATCGACCGTATGCCCACCGAGCGCGAGCTCTCCGGCGCTATCGTGTCCCAGGGCCTCACTTCTATGGTCGGCGGCCTGCTGGGCGGTCTTCCCACCAGCGCCCTTGGCCAGAACGTGGGCATCATCTGCTCCAACAAGGTCGTCAACAAGTGGGTCTTTGTGATCATCGCGGCCGTCTTTGCCATCGCCGGTCTGTTCCCGCAGCTCTCTGCCGTGCTCTCCGCCATCCCGCAGCCTGTTATCGGCGGCGCGACCGTCGGCGTCTTTGGCACCATCACCATGAACGGTGTGCGCATGTTCACCCGCGAGGGCCTCACGCAGCGCACCACCACCATCGTCGGCACCTCCGTTGTCTTTGGCTTGGGTATCTGGATGGCCAGCGGTTGCCTTGCCGGCGAGGGCATGCCCACCTGGGTGTCCACCGTCATCGGCTCCAACGCCGTAACCCCCACCGCCATCATGGCCATCGTGCTCAACCTGATCCTTCCGCAGACGCCGGTCGTGGCTCAGCACATCGATGCCGCCAAGGATGCCGCTGTGAATCTGGTCCTGCCCGAGAGCAAGAAGTAACCAATTCGGTGCTATTCGCCGGCGGACGCATCGCCTCGTCCGCCGGCACCATGCGGCGCCAAGCCGCACTTCAAAGGGCTCGTCCCTTTGGTGAAGCGTTGACGGGAGAGGGCCCGTTTCCGGTGTAGGCCGGCGCTTCGCACTTCCGCCATGTCAGAGGTGTCAAACCCCGCCCCTGATGTTGAAGGGAGCATTTATGCTTCTGGTCGCTAACGGTTCCGTCTTTACCCGCAACGCTCAGACTCCGTTCATTCCCAACGGTGCGGTCGCCATTGACGGAGATACGATCGTCGAAGTGGGCCCCGAGCGCGAGCTCAAGGCCAAGTACCCGGATGCCGAGTACGTCGACGCCCAGGGCAACCTCATCATGCCCGGACTTATCAACTGCCACACCCACATCTACTCGGGTCTGGCCCGCGGCCTTGCCATTAAGGGCTGCAACCCCACCAACTTCCTGGAGAATCTTGAGCAGCAGTGGTGGAAGATCGACGACAACCTGACGCTCGACGGCACCAAGGCCAGCGCCTATGCCACGATTCTGGATTCCATCCGCGACGGCGTCACCACGATCTTCGATCACCATGCGAGCTTCTGCGAGATTCCGGGAAGCCTCTTTACCATTAAGGATGCAGCTCAGGAGCTGGGCATGCGTTCGTGCCTGTGCTACGAGGTCTCCGATCGCCGCGGCCAGGAAAAATGCGACCAGGCCATTGCCGAGAACGCCGAATTTGCCCAGTGGGCCGCCAAGGAGCGTCGCGATAACGACAACCATATGATCGCCGCCATGTTTGGCGGACATGCCACCTTTACGCTTTCGGACGAGACCATGGATAAGATGGCCGAGGCCAACAACGGCCTGACCGGCTTCCACATCCATGTGTGCGAGGGCATGAACGACGTGTGGGACTCCCGCCTCAACCGCGGTGGCATCAGCCCCGTCGAGCGCCTGCTGCAGCACAACCTGCTGGGTCCCGACACCATGCTGGGCCACTGCATCCACGTGACGCCTGCCGAGATGGATATCGTCAAGGAGTCCGGCACTTGGCTGGTCAACAACCCCGAATCCAATATGGGCAACGCCGTGGGCTGCGCCCCCGTGCTCGAGTTCTTCCTCCGCGGCATCCCCGTGTGCATGGGCACCGACGCCTACACCCACGATATGCTCGAGAGCCTTAAGGTCTTCCTGATTATTCAGCGCCACAACGCCGCCATGCCCAACGTGGGCTGGTGCGAGGCCATGACGATGCTGTTCGAGAACAACGCCAAGATGGCGAGCAAGTACTTCGATCGCAAGCTCGGCGTGCTCGAGGCCGGCGCTGCCGCCGACGTCATCGTTATGGACTACAAGCCCTTTACGCCGCTGAGCGAGGAGAATATCGACGGCCACATGCTCTTTGGCATGATGGGCAAAAACTGCCGCACCACCATCATCAACGGCAAGGTCCTGTACAAGGATCGCGAGTTCGTTGGCATTGATGAGGACAAGATCAACGCGTGGACCATGGCCGAGTCCAAGAAGCTCTGGAGCACGCTCAACGATCGCACCTACTAATTCACAAGTAGATTCGCGCGCGTCGGATGTTTCGCCACATCCGGCGCGCGCATAGGCGGCCTCCGCGGGGTCGCCGGCGCTGTGCTAGCGCTACACCGTATTTGCGCCCGCCGCGCGGTCTCGCCGGGCGTTACAGAGAGGAACTCATTATGAGCGACATCATGAGGCCGATCCCGTTTTCGCAGCTGATGAACTGGATCATCGAGGAGCACAAGACTCAGGGCGCCGTCTTTGGCGTGCGCAAGATGGTCACGACCAACCAGGAGGGCGCGCTTCCCATTTTTGACGAGCGCATCGAGACTCCGTTTGGCCCGGCCGCCGGTCCCAATACGCAGTTGGCCCAGAACATTGTGGCATCCTACGTGGCCGGTTCCCGCTTCTTTGAGCTCAAGACCGTTCAGGTTATGGACGGCGAGGAGCTCTCCAAGTGTGTCAACAAGCCCTGCATTGTGGCGCAGGACGAGTGCTACAACTGCGAGTGGTCGACCGAGCTCGAGGTTCCGCAGGCCTTTGCCGAGTACGTGAAGGCATGGTTTGCCTGCCACCTGATCGCTCGCGAGTACGGCCTGGGCAGCCCGGATGGTTTTGTCTTCAACATGTCCGTGGGTTATGACCTCGAGGGCATCAAGAGCCCCAAGGTCGATGCGTACATTGAGGGCATGAAGGACGCCAGCGGCTCCGAGGTTTGGAACGAGTGCCGCACGTGGGCGCTCGCCAACCTGGACAAGTTTGAGAATGTCGATGCCGCGTTTGTCGAGTCCATCCCGGCGCGCGTCTCCAACTCCATTACCGAGTCCACGCTGCATGGCTGCCCGCCGGCGGAGATCGAGCGCATCGCGACCTATCTGATTACCGAGAAGGGTCTCAACACCTACATCAAGTGCAACCCCACGCTGCTGGGCTATGAGTTTGCTCGCCAGCGCCTCAACGAGCTGGGCTTCGACTACATCGTCTTCGATGACACGCACTTCCGCGAGGATCTGCAGTGGGTCGACGCTGTGCCCATGTTTGAGCGTCTGATTGCCCTGTGTGCCGAGCGCGGCCTGGAGTTTGGCGTCAAGCTGACCAACACGTTCCCCGTCGACGTGACGAGGAACGAGCTGCCCTCCACCGAGATGTACATGTCCGGCCGTTCGCTGTTCTCGCTGACCATCGAGGCCGCCCGTCGCATTACCGAGCAGTTCGATGGCAAGCTGCGCATTAGCTACTCTGGCGGTGCTACGGTCTACAACATCCGCGCCCTGTACGATGCCGGCATTTGGCCCGTCACCCTGGCGACCGACGTACTCAAGCCTGGTGGCTACGAGCGCTTTAGCCAGATGGCTGGCGAGTTTACCGACCTGGATGGCAAGCCGTTCGCGGGCGTCTCTCTCGAGGCCGTGACTGCGATCCAGACCGACTCGCTCACCAACCCGCTCTACAAGAAGCCGCTGCGCCCGCTGCCCGACCGCAAGGTCGCCGGCAAGAGCCCGCTTTCCGACTGCTTTACCACGCCGTGCCGCACGAGCTGCCCCATCCAGCAGGATATTCCCGCCTATCTGGCGGCTGTTGACGAGGGCCGCTACGAGGACGCACTCAACATCATCATCGAGCGCAACGCCCTGCCGTTCATCACCGGTACCATCTGCCCGCATCCCTGCGGCCGTGCCTGCGAGCGTGCGTTCTACGAGCCCGAGGGCGCCCAGATCCGCGCCAGCAAGCTCAAGGCCGCCCGCGAGGCCATGACGGCCGTGCTGCCCAAGCTGCGCGCCCAGGCCATCGCCAACGACGGCGAGCGCAACGTTGCCGTTATCGGCGGCGGCCCGGCCGGCCTGGCGACGGCGTTCTTCCTGACGCGTGCCGGCGTGCCCGTCACCATCTTCGAGGCCCGCGATTCGCTCGGCGGCGTGGTCCGTCACGTGATCCCCGAGTTCCGTATCGCCAGTGACGATATCTCTCACGATGCCGAGCTCTGCTTGGCCTTTGGCGCCAAGGTACAGCTCAATGCTCGCGTGGATTCCATTGAAGAGCTCAAGGCCCAGGGCTTTACCAACGTGGTCGTGGCCACCGGTGCCTGGATGCCCGGCTCTGCGGGCTTGGGCGAGGGTGCCGAGCTCGACGTGCTGGAGTTCCTCGAGGCCGCCAAGAAGGGCGAGAAGCTCGAGCTGGGCGAGGATGTCGTAGTCATTGGCGCCGGTAACACCGCTATGGATGCGGCTCGCGTGGCCAAGCGCCTGGCTGGTGTGAAGAACGTGCGTCTGGTGTATCGTCGCACCAAGAAGCAGATGCCCGCCGACGAGGAAGAGCTTGATCTTGCTCTTGCCGACGGCGTTGAGTTCTGCGAGCTGCTGGCGCCCAAGGCACTCAACGGCGCCGTGCTGACCTGCGACGTTATGGGGCTTGGCGAGCCGGATGCAAGCGGCCGCCGCAGCCCCGTCGCCACGGGCGAGACCGTCGAGCTTCCCGCCACCACGGTGATCTGCGCCGTGGGCGAGGGCATCGATGCCAGCCTGTACGACGCCGCGGGCGTCGAGCACGACCGTCGCGGCCGCCTTGCCGCCACCTCCACCGGCGTCGAGGGCGTTTGGGCTGCCGGTGACTGCCGTCGCGGTCCGGCCACCGTGGTCGAGGCTATCGCCGACGCCGCCGAGGTCGCCCGCGCCATCGCCGGCGTGGACTTTAACAAGTACGCCGACTGCAACGAGCAGGCCGGCCGCGAGGACACCTGCTACGAGCGCAAGGGTACGCTCTGCCGCGACAAGCGCAACTGCACCAAGACCCGCTGCCTGGGCTGCGGCTCGGTGTGCGAGGTCTGCTGCGATGTGTGCCCCAACCGCGCCAACGTGGCAATTAAGGTGCCGGGCCTGGCCAAGCATCAGGTCGTCCATGTCGACGGCATGTGCAACGAATGCGGTAACTGCGCCGTGTTCTGCCCCTACCAGGAGGGTCGTCCCTACAAGGACAAGCTCACCCTGTTCTGGAGCGAGCAGGACATGGAGAACTCCGAGAACGAGGGCTTCCTGGCCGTGGACGAGGACCACTTTAAGGTTCGCGTCGCCGGCACGGTCCGCACCGTCTCGGTCGATGCCGTCAACACCGGTCTTCCCGAGGCCGTCCGCCTGACCATCAGGGCCGTGCGCGACAACTATTCGTACCTTCTTAAGAAATAGGCGAGTCTCTTATGGCCAAATCCATTCAACATAACGTGGCCTACGTTGCCTGCGGAAGTGGTTGCGCTTCCGCAGGCGGCGACGCCCGCTGCAGCGAAGGCTGCATTGGCTGTGGCGCCTGCGTCACGGCCTGCCCCCACGGCGCCATTGCGCTGGTCGATGGCATCGCCCGCGTGGATCGCTCCAAGTGCACGGGCTGTGGCCTGTGCGGCATGGCGTGCCCGCAGCGCGTGATTGCCTTCGTTCCCGGCTACCAGAACATTCTGGTGCGCTGCAACAACACCGATAAGGGCGCCATCGCTCGCAAGATCTGCGACACGAGCTGCATCGGTTGCGGCATGTGCGCTAAAAAGTGCCCTGCCGGCGCTATCCGCATCGAGGACAACTGCGCCCATATCGACGGCGCGGACTGCCTGTCGTGCGGCATGTGCGCGGTTGTGTGCCCGCATGGCGCCATTCACGACCGCACCGGCATTGCCGCCGGCGTGTAGAAGGGAATCACCATGGC
>CABUVH010000017.1 GCA_902494935.1 uncultured Collinsella sp. | reverse complement strand
CGGACCCGTCCTGTGCCCTGATGGCACATGGCCCCGGGCTGCCGACAGCGAGGCGGCCTTAGGGGCCTCGCCTACAGATTCCTGAGTGCGTCGACGAGGGAGACCTTGCCCGCGGTGACCTCGTCGGCCTGCTTGATGACCTTTGCGGGCACGACGGCCACCACAGCGCCGGCGGCAGAGCCGATTCGAGCGATGTGGTCAGAGACGGAGCGAACGGCGAGCCGCTTGCCGACAGGGAGGCAGTCAAAGGTGGCAAAGCGCACTCCTACGGTTGGGATACGCCCGTGAGGCGCTCGGCGGACAGCGCTGTTGCCGCTCGCTGTGTCGAGCGCAGGTGTCGAGAAGTTGCCATATGTCACTACAGATGTATCATGGAGTGCCGAAGTTCACGTGCCCGTGACAAAACGCGGGCGCCAACCCGTCCCGAGCACCACCCCGCCCGTAAGGTGTGGGACGAAAGGAGGACCAGCTGCATGAACATCCCCGAGACACAGAAAGACCTGCTTGCCTACCTCGATCGCATCACGCGCGAGCTTGGCAGCACGCGGGGCGGGCGCATCCAGAACCGTCTCGACCACTTCACCACGGCATCTATAACCGACTCGCTCGCCATCTCGCGCAGCCTGGCAAGTCAGTATCTCAACGAGCTCGTGCGCGCTGGCCTCGTGGTGAAAGCAGGGGCACGACCGGTGTGCTACTTCCACCGCCGCTCCCTCGAACGCTTCTTCCAGTCTCGCATTGAGCGTAGCACCTACCCTTCGGTCGAGCAGCTCTTCGCCACGCTCGGAAACGGCGAGCGACTCGACTTCGACCGCGCAATCGGTCACGAGCTGAGCCTTGCGCCCTGCATCAGCCAGCTCTGCGCCGCGCTCAAGTACCCGCCAGCTGGCCTGCCCATCCTGCTCTGTGGCGCCTCGGGAACCGGCAAGGGTCTACTCGCCGAACTTGCCCTCGAATACGGCAAGAACGTCGGCGTCCTGCAGCAGGAAGCCAAGCTTGTGAGCATCGACTGCTCGCATTACGCAGACGATGCCCGCGCGCTCACTCACGACCTGTGCGCAGATGGCGGGCCTGCAGATCGGGCGAGCGGCGGCATCGTTTATCTCAAGGACGTCGACGCCCTCTCACCCGCTGCCCAGGACGCGCTCTTGGAGTGGGCCTCCGCACAGGCGGGCGCCATTGTGCCAGCCCCTGCTGTGCGCCTTATCTTTGCCACCTCAAACGAGGCAGACAGTACCGAGTGCCGCAGCCTCACGCGTCGCATCCCCATGTCCGCCCAGGTGCCGTCTCTGCGCGAGCGCACCCAGGAGGAGCGTGAGGAACTGACTCTCCACTTCCTCAAGGAGGAGGGCCGACGCATAGGACGCGACATCCTCATAAGTCGCGGAGCCTTCCGAGCCCTCGCCGGCACCAACTTCGAGGAGAACGTACGCGGCCTGCGCGACTGCATCACCAACTGTTGCGCCGAGGCCTATCTAGACACGAAGGGTGACAGCCTGGAGATTCGCACCTACCAGCTTCCCTCCGCAATCCTTGCCGGCTCCGCACTCGAGCGCAGCGAGAACGACATGCAGCTCATCGACACCACCCGGAGTATCCAAAGCCAGGCGGACGACCGCGCACGGCATGTACTCGACGCCATGCTGGAGCCATACGAGAGCTATCGCGAAGGCACGCTTGATGGGGGCGCGTGCAGCGCTCAGCTGGTGGAGCGAGCCCGCGACCTCGAGGACTACCTGGCGTTCGGGCAAAACCCGGGCCGCTCGAAGTCCGACGCATACGAGCAGATCGCCGACAGCGTCGTCACTTCCGTGAACGAACTCTACTCGATCGATTTGTCCCGAAAGAGCTCGCATCTAATCGCCCAGGGCATCTGCCTCCAGCTGTGGCCGCCCGCAAGCCTCTCGCGTTGGAAGAGCTCCCATGCAAGCGAGCTTTCCGGCATGCGCGGCGTCGTGGCCCAGCGCAACCGCTTTGCCGTTACTGTCTGCGCCTGCATCGCTGATGAACTCAAGGCCACGCTCGGCATCGCACTCGACGATCTCACGTGTCTGCTCGTCCTTGCGCATGCGGCACTCGCACTCGACCCGTCTAAGCGTCGTCGGAGCGTCGGTATCGTCCTCAGTCATGGCTACTCGACCGCCACGAGCATCGCCGACGCCGCCAATCGGATTCTTGACACGAGGGTCTTCGAGGCCATCGACATGCCCTACGACCAGAAGGTTACGGACGTCGCTGTTCCTCTTCAGCAAATCATCGACCGCTTCTCCTACGCAGACGAGGTCGTCATCCTCGTGGACATGGGATCGCTCCAGGATATTTATAAGAGTATGGAATCCACCTCCGGCATGACGCTCGGCATCATCAACAACGCCTCTACCGGCCTTGCGGTGGAGGTTGGCGCCGGACTTATCGCGGGTCGCTCCGTGCGAGAGGTTCTCGACGATGCTGCGGCAGCTTGCACCTGTAATTATCACATCGTGGCGCGCAACGCCCGACCGGACGCGATTGTCTTCTGCTCCGAAGGCGGACTTGACGCAGCTGCGCGGATCCGCGATCTCGTGGCGCAGAGCCTGCCTGGCGAGTCCCCCGCGCGGCTTGTCGCCGTTGACTGGCGGCAGCTCGCCAATAACGGATCTGAGGATGCCGCCTTCTCCCAGTACAACGTGCGCTCGGTCATCGGCACGGACAATCCGCACGTCGATGGAGTCCCGTTCATTTCGCTCGAGGAACTCATCGCCGGCGAAGGAACGGCCCAGATAGACCGCGCCTTCACACGCTTGCTCGACGCTGACAGCTTGCGCACGTTCCACCAGAATCTCGTCAAGAACATGACCCTCAGGAACGTGGTCGAGTCCATCACAATCCTTAACCCCAACAAGCTCTTCGGCGAAATCGAGAGTGCCGCAGAGCGGCTCCAGCAGCTCACCGGAGACGTGATTGGCGCTCGTGTGAGCATGGGGCTCTACGTGCACCTGTGTTGTCTCGTGGAGCGCCTCGTGACCAGAAGCCCCATCGAGAACTACGCAGACGAGCAGCGCTTCGCCAATGAACACAACGATTTCGTCGAGGCATTCCGCACGAGCTTCTCTGACATTTCCGCCCATTACCACGTGGAGGTCCCCGTCACGGAGATCGCCTACGCATACGACTACATCAATTCCCGGCATGCCCCGCGCAGGCAGGCCACGCCGAACGATGGGCCCGCGGCTCAGCAGGACGAGTGACGCGCCTCGCAAGCAAAGGAAGGAAGCCAACATCACACGAGCATCATCGATCGCTGCGTGCAAGGCGGCGGGCCTCACCGTGTTCGCCAAGCGCGAGGAGCGTTTTGGTTTTTCGCAAGCAAATGCGGACGAAATCAGCGACCAGATTCCCGATCCGCTCAAACATGCAGGGCCCCTATGTGTTTAACCTCATTTTTCCGTGTGCGGTAGAATGGAGTCGTTGAGATCGCGAACGCCTTAAAGGGAGAGTTTTTGTGGATGCGCATCTGGATGGGGGCTCTTCCGCCCCGCTGTATCAACAGGTGCTCGATTTGCTTAAGAGCGATATCGAACAGGGGACATATCCCGTTGACTCGCAGATTCCAACGGAACTTGAGCTTTCTAAGATGTACGGCGTGGGAAGGGTCACGGTTCGCCGCGCAATAGAGGAGCTTGTGGGCGAGGGGTATCTCACCAAGCGGCAGGGGCGTGGTACGTTTGTGACCGCGACAAAGATAATTCGCAAGGTGCATCAGAAGGACGATGTTCAGAGTTTTACCCAAGCATGCGCTGAAAACGGCATGAAGGCGGGCGCTCGCGTCGTTGCCCGCAAGACCGTTGCCGCCGATCGCGACCTCGCTTCTTTCTTTGGCTTGGATGAAGGCTCTGACCTCATCTTGGTCTCACGCGTGCGTACCGCAGACGGCGTGCCGGTCCTGTTCGAGAACAACTACTATCCTGTCGATGGATTCGAATTTCTCAAAGATATCGGTCTCTCCAATTGTTCGATATTCGAGGCCGTGGGGGAGCGTACGGGTAGGTATCCCTGCTCGTCCGATCCCTGCAGGCTGGAGATCGCCCGTGCGGGAATTGATGCCGCCCGCGAGCTCAAGGTCCCAGTAGGGGAGCCGCTGTTCTTCATGAACGCGGGCTTTCTCGATTCCAACGGAGAGCGCTTCTGCTATGGCAGACAGTACTACGTGGGTTCGCGCTACAGCTTCGATATCTAGCGGCTCTGTCTCACACAGCGCTGTTCTCGTATTGCCGCGGCAGGTCCGTTTAGCGCGTAAAAGTTACCACTTATAGAACAACCTAATATGTTTCTTGACCGACGCCTTCATGCAGGTTATACATAGAACAACCTAAGATGTTTGCCTATACGTGAAGGATTTTTGGCAAGCATCGTTGCTCTGGCAGGAGGTTAAGAATGTCGGATGCCAAACAGGAGAAGCCCAAGCGCAGATTCCATCTCCAGCTTCCCCATGTGTACACCATCGCGTTCATGCTGATCGTGTTCTTCGCGGTGCTCACATGGATCGTCCCATCGGGTCAGTTCGACCGCCAGACCATTCAGACGGCCGCGGGCGAGCGAGAAGTCGCCGTAGCCGGAACGTACCAAGAGGTCGACAAGGTCTACACCGATTCGGAGACGGGGGAGACCGTCGATCTGCGACAGGGCATCGATGCCGTCCTGCAGGCTCCCGCCAAGGGCATTCAGGCTGCGCCGATGTCGTCGCGTTCGTCCTGCTGATCGGCGGATCGTTCGCCATCGTCACCAAGACCAACGCCCTAAACGCCGGCATGAGCCGCGTGATCAAGAAGCTGAAGAACAAGGACATCTTGATCATCCCCATCTCCATGATCCTGCTCTCGATCTGCGGCACCACGTTCGGCATGTCCGAGGAGGCGCTGCCGTTCTACGCGATCTTCATCCCCATCATGCTGAGCATCGGGTATGACTCCATGACCGCGTTCATCATCTGCTTCCTCGGCCCCAACCTTGGTTACTGCGCATCCACTATTGATCCTTTCAACGTGCTGATCGCCCAGGGCGTTATCGGCATCGAGGGAAATCCCCAGCTTTGGCTCCGCGCCATCCTGTGGGTCATCTTCACCGCCGCGGGCATTTTCTGGGCCATGCGCTACGCGCGCCGCGTCAAGCTCGATCCCAAGTCCTCCATCACCTATGAGGACGATAAGCAGAAGCGCATCGAGTTCTCTGTCACCGATGCTTCTATCGAAGAGGAGTTCACGCTTCGCCACAAGCTCGTCCTCATTGATTTCGCGGTCGGCATGGGCGTTATCGTGTGGGGCCTCGTTACCCAGGGCTGGTATATGGACGAGATCTCCATGGTGTTCCTGGCCATGGGCCTTCTTGCCGGCATACTCGGCGGCCTGGACGAGAAGACCATTGCGGAGGAGTTCGTCCGCGGAATCGCCGACTTCGCCTACGCAGCCTGCATCATCGGCATCGCCCGCGGCATCCTGGTCGTCGCAGAGGGCGGAATGATCATCGACTCTATTCTTAACTGGCTCGTCGGACTCCTTGCGGGCGCTCCGTCCTTCATCTATACCACCTTCATGTACATCGTCCTCGGCCTGCTTTCGCTGCTGGTTCCTTCCAGCTCCGGCCTCGCTGCACTCACCATGCCCGTCATGGGCCCGCTGACCGAGCTTATGGGCCTCAATCCCGAGGCTGCCGTCACCGCTCTGCAGTTCGCGAACCAGACCGTCAACACCATCAGCCCCGTTGCGGGCATGACCGTCGCGGGTCTTGCCGTGGCGAAGATCTCCTTCGGGCAATGGTGGAAGACCATCTGGAAGTTCTTTATCTTCATGGTTCTGTTCGGATTGGTCGCGACTGTGATTTCCGGCCTACTGCCGATGTAGGAGGTGCCCAGCATGGATTTAAGCGCTTCCACACCCCGTCTGCGTCGCGAGCAGGTCGCCGGCATGAACATTCACTACATCATGTGGTCGCTCGATTACTTCCTTGATGCTCAGCAGCGCCTTGGCTTCAAAACCATCGAGCTTTGGGCGGCCGAGCCGCACGTGACGCTGGACCACACGGGGTATTTCGAGGCCGACGAGCTTCGCCGCAAGATCGAGTCCCGCGGACTCTCCGTGAGCTCCCTGTGTCCGGAGAACGTGGTGTATCCGTGGCAGTACGCTGCCAGAAAGCCCCTCCACGCGCAGCGGAGCCTCGCTTACTTTAAGCACGGCATCGAGCTCGCCGAGGTGCTCGGCGCCCCGTATATGTCCATCAACTCCGGTTGGGGCGATTGGGACGAGGACCGCGAGGAGGCTTGGAAGCGCTCTGCCGAGCACTTGGCGATTCTTGCGGACTATGCCGGCGAGCACGGCGTGACCCTCTGCATGGAGAGCCTGAGGCCGGAAGAGAGCAACTTGGTGGTTACACTCGCGGACGCCAGGCGCATGCTTGACCAAGTAGCCAGCCCGCACCTTACTCCAATGGTGGACACTACCGCTATGGGAGTCGCCGGCGAGAGCCTTGAAGAGTGGTTTGCCGAGTTTGGCGATGGTGCCATAAGGAACATGCGCTTCATTGATGGCGACCCATATGGCCATCTGGTTTGGGGCGATGGAAAGCACAGTATGGACGATTTCGTACGCGTCCTCAACGCGCATGGGTTCGAGGGCTATCTTGGCCAGGAGATCACCGATGGAAGGTATTTCGATGATCCCGCAGCAGCGGACCGGCACAACATGGACGCCTTCGAGAGGTATTTTGTCGACTAGCGCGTAGCTCCCATTCGCGTGGGGAAGTCAACACGCTTGACGAGAAGACTCGCAGTAAACGTTGGCGGATTCGTCCGCCGTATCGAAAGGAAGAATAACAATGAACGCACATGATCTTATCGCCGACGCAATCGCTGAAAAGGGCGGTTTCGATAGCGTCTTCTGGGTTGCCTGCGGCGGCTCCCTCATCGACCTGCTGCCCGCCCACGAGCTGCTCAAGCGCGAGGCGACTACGTTTGCCAGCGAGGCGTATACCGCCCGCGAGTTCGATATCATGCGTCCCAAGCGCCTGGGCGAAAAGTCCCTTGTCATCGCTTGCAGCCACTCCGGCAACACCCCCGAGGTAATCGATGCGTGCTCGATCGCCAAGGCGGCGGGCGCGACCGTTATCGTGCAGACGGACAACGCGGGTTCCGGCATCGATAACGGTGAGTGGACGTGCTGGGTATATCCGTGGGGCGAGGGAGTTCCGCAGGCGGAGGTGCCCGCCGGCATCTCTTTGGCTCTCGCTTCCGAGCTCCTGGATCAGCAGGAAGGTTATGCCGACCTTGCCGACATGTACGAAGGCATCGCCAAGATGGACCAGATCCTGCCTGCAGCTCGCGAGAAGGTCAACGCCGAACTCTGCGACCGTTTTGCCGCCCTGTGCCAGGACCACAAGTTCCTGTATATCTTGGGGTCCGGTCCCGTGTTTAGCCAGGCCTATGGCTTCGCTATCTGCTCGCTTATGGAGATGCAGTGGCAGAGCTGCGCCTATATCCACTCCGGCGAGTACTTCCACGGCCCCTTCGAGGTGACCGAGCCCGGAGTCTTCTACTTCCTGCAGATGTCTTCTAGTGAGTGCCGAGCCATGGATGAGCGCGCCCTCGCATTCCTCGAGACCCATACCGACACTCTTATGGTGCTCGACGCCATGGAGTACGGCATGGACCAAGTACCGGCGAGCGTTCGCGCGTTCCTTGATCCAATCCTGTTCTACGCGATGAACTGTGAGCTGCGCTCCGCTCGCGGCAAGGTGTTCGACCATCACCCGGACGTGCGTCGTTACATGGGCATCGAGAAGTACTAGCGATTTTAAAACGGGGCGCGAGGCGCGTTGAGACGTGCGAATCCCTCGCGCCCCGTCTGCTCGCCGTAACCACGGCGGTTTACCTGAATGGAGATAACCATGGCAGCCTATCCTATAAGCGTGCTTGGCTTTGGAGACAACGTTGTCGATAAGTACGAGCACATCAAGACCATGTATCCCGGCGGCAATGCAGTTAACTTCGCCGTCTTCGCCAAGAAGCTCGGCGTCGATCGCAGCGCCTACATGGGAATCTTCGGATCAGATGAGGAGGCCGAGCACGTTATAGCATCGCTCGAGGACGAGGGCGTCGAGCTTCTTCGCTGCCAGCAGGTCCTGGGCGTCAACGGCGCCGCTCGCGTGACCGTTGACGAGACCGGGGACCGTATCTTCCTGGGCTCCAATGAAGGCGGCATACGTGGCGACATGCGCTACGTGATAGACCGCTTCGCCGCCGAGTACGTCAGCGGCTTCGATTTGGTGCACAGCGGCAACTACTGCTTCACCGAGCGCGAGCTCCCCAAGATCAAGGCTGCCGGCGTGCCTATCAGCTTCGACTTCTCCGATGACTCCACCGACGAGCACTTCGGGCAGATTGCGCCATTTGTGACGTACGCCTTTATGTCCATGGGCGACGCTTCCCTGGAGGATATCAAGGCGAAGCTCGAGTGGGTGAAGGCCCTTGGCCCTCAAATCGTATGCGCATCGCGCGGGAGCAAGGGCTCCGTCGCCTATGACGGCGAAAACTTCTACGAGCAGGGCATCAAGCCCGTGGCGCCCGAGGAGCTCAAAGACGCTATGGCGGCCGGCGATTCACTGCTGACGGCGTTTTTGGTCACCTATCTTTCCAAGAAGAAGGCCGGCGAGTGCGGCGAGGCCGCGATTCGCGAGAGCTTGGACTTCGCTGCCGGTTTTGCGGCGGAGACCTGCAAGATCGAGGGCAGTTGGGGCCACCCGCTGGTCTACGAGAACTAGTTTTTTGTCGTGGCGGGGTGTCTTGGGGCCGCCCCGCATTGCGTTAGGAGTCAAGATGTCCGTTCGTGCCTGCGCGGCAGGATTTTGCTGCGCCGATGTCTACCAGAATCTGGATCCCCTGGGTTGCATCCAAGGGGGCCTCTCAGGAGCGCTTCGAGGGGTGCTTCTTGAGTATATGAAGGCAAAAGGGATATGCAATCTTCATATACGGCCTTCTTTTAGAGGGCGTTGTCCTTACTCTTTCATCTCCTTGCCTATGGACATTTTGTCCATAGGCAAGAGTCCATGGTCGAGATCATGGTGAAGTTCTGCGGCCAGTAATTACTGCATTACATATTCTGTTGTCACCTGGGAGGCTCGCTTTTGCGGGCCTCTTTGCGTTGCTAAGGGGCCATGGTCTGTCGATAAATAAAGCGCCCGCTTGCGGGGGAGCAAGCGGGCGCCGTTGAGCGAATATGTTTGCGGCCCTAGCCGCTGCGGGTGATGGGTCCTCGACTAGTTAGTCGTGCCGGAATCGTCGCCCGAATCGGAGCCAGAAAGCGAAACCGTCAACGTGATCGTGCTGTCGGTGGACTGCTTGCCAGTGGGGGAGACGCCCGTCACGGTGGCGTTTTCGTTGCCACTCACGGGGTTGCCGTTCTGATCGCAGAATGCGATGTTGTAGAATCCGGCGTTGTTAAGCGCTGTGACGGCGGAGGAGATACTCTTGCCGTACAGGTTGCTCGGGACGTTTGCCTTGCCGGACTTCTTGGCGATGACGACGGTGATCGTAGCTCCGGGCTTCTGCTTACCGCTGGGGTTCCAGCTAATGACGGTCCCCTCGATGACGGAGTCGTTCTCCTGATAGCTCACGTCGACGCCAAAACCGGCCATGTCGAGGGCGTTGCGTGCCTGGGCCTCGGTCATGTCGGTCAGATCGGGGACGGAGGTGGTGTCGGGTCCGCTGGAGACCTTGTACGAGATGGTCGTGCCTTTTTCGACTTCCTTGCCGGCGTCAGTGCCCTGCTCAAAGACCTGGCCTTCTTCGGCCTCGTTGGCCTCCTCGGTTGCTTCGCCCTTGAGTCCCACGCTTGCCAGCGCGGCCTCGGCCTGGTCCTTGGTCAGGCCGACGAGCTGCGGAACCTCAACCTTCTCGGAGGGCTTGGGGCCCTTGGAGATCACCAGGTTCACCTTGGTACCTTTGGGCTTCTTGGTGTTGCCGTTGGGGGTCTGCTCGGCAACTTTGCCCTCATCGACATCGTCGTTGTAGCTTTGGTCGACGGTTCCTACCTCAAGGCCTGCCTCCTTGATCTGCTCGATAGCGGTCTGTTGGTCTTTGTTAAGCACATCGGGCACCGTAACCTGCTCGCCCCCAAAGAGTCCGGTGGCGAAGGCCACCACAACGCCAACCACGGCGATTGCGGCGACTACGGCGGCGATAATCTTGTTCTTGTTGGACTTGGGCTGATCGACCTCGTAGGAGCCCGTGGAGCCCGAAACGGCGCTGTGGGCGTTGCTCTGGCCGCTCACGCCCGAGACGGGACGTACCATGGCGCGCGTGGAGTCGGACAGCTCGCGGGTCTTGGTTGCGCCCAGGTCGCCGGCGGCGCCAATGATGCGCGTGGGCTCGGAGACGTTGACAGCGCGGCCTGACAGGTAGTTGTTGAGCACCTGACGCAGCTCATCTGCCGTCTGGAAGCGATTCGCCGGGTCCTTCTCCATGCACTTGAGGATGATGCGCTCCAGATCGGCATCGACACCGGAGTTGATCTGGCTCGGCGGAACCGGTAGTTCGTTTACCTGCTTGAGTGCAACCGAGATGGCGTCGTCGCCGTCAAAGGGGACGCGACCGGTGGCGCACTCGTACATCACAACGCCCAGGGAGTAGATATCCGAGGTGGGACCGAGGTCCTGGCCGCGCGTTTGCTCGGGGCTTACGTAGTGGGCAGTGCCCAGTACATTGTTGTCCTGCGTGAGGTGGCTGTTCTTGGCGCGGGCGATGCCAAAGTCCATGACCTTGATGTTGCCGTCGGGCAGCACCATGATGTTTTGCGGCTTAATGTCGCGGTGGATGATCTCATGCTTGTGAGCCACCGAAAGCGCGGAGCTGATCTGCGAGCCGATCTGCGCCACCTTCTTGGGATCGAGAGCGCCGTGGCTCTTGATGCCGCTCTTGAGGTCGGTACCGCGCAGGTACTCCATGACGATGTAATAGGTATCGCCGTCCTTGCCCCAATCGTAGACGCCCACGATATAGGGGGAGGAGAGGCCGGCTGCTGCCTGAGCCTCCTGCTTAAAGCGTGCGGCAAAGGTGGCGTCGCCGGCGTACTGCGGCAGCATGATCTTGACGGCAACCGTGCGGTCGAGAACCTGATCTTGCGCACGGAAGACGGTCGCCATACCGCCCGTTCCCACTTTATCCTTGAGGAGGTATCTTCCCCCGAGGACCCTCTGTTCCATTCCTGCTCCTAACTAACTTATTCGCTCAACGATGTGTGTAGTACCAAATCTATGGCTGCTGGGGCCGCGTGCCGCCTTGCCGCTAGCCTGTTGGCTGCGGTGCACCACATGCTCGTGCTTCGATCATGGGCATCACGCTCCCTGTGCGGCAAGCGCCGCGGTCAGGACGATACCGGCAATCTTGGCGGCCTCGACGTCATGCTTGTCGAAATCCTCCAAGGCCACCGAGATGGCGACCGTGGGTGAATCGTAAGGTGCAAAGCCAACAAACATCGAGTTGACGTTGGTGCCGCCGGTCTCGGCCGAGCCGGTCTTGCCGGCGACCTTGACGCCGGGGATCTGGGCATCGGTGCCGGTGCCGGACTGGACGACGGCAAGCATGGCCTGCTTGACCTGGTCGGCCGTGGCGGAGCTGACGGCCTGACCAAGCGAGCGGGACTGCGTGGTCTTGACCACGGTTCCGTCCGGGGCGAGTACCTGGGCTACAAAGTACGGGTCCATGACCACGCCGCTGTTAGCGATGGCGGCGGCAATCACGGCGTTTTGCATGACGGTGGTCTGCGGGCCGGGCGTGTGGTCCATGCCGACAGGCTGGCCGGCGCCGGCCCAGGCGGTCTCCCACTCGGTCATGAGCGACGGGTCGGCCATGATGGAGGCCGCGGAGGTCAGGTCCTGGCCGAGCTTTTGGCCGTAGCCGAAGGCGTTGGCAAACTGTACGAGCGTATTTGCGCCAACTTCGTTTGCCACCTGGCCAAAGACGACGTTGGAGGACACGGCAAAGGCCTGCTGCAGGCTGATGGTGCCGTAGCTCTCGTTGGCAGAGTTGGTGACCGGTGCGTTGCCGATGTCCATGGAGCCGGGCGCCTGGTAGGTGCTGGTAAGGCTGGCGGTGCCGGTCTCGAGTGCCGCGGAAAGCGTAACGACCTTAAACGTTGAGCCCGGCGTGTACAGCGCGTCCATGGCGCGATTGTACATGGAGCCGTCCTCGCCGCCGCCCGTCTGCAGCAGGGCATCGATGTTGGTGTTGTCATAGGTGGGCGAGCTGGCACATGCGAGCACCGCGCCGGTACGCGGGTCGATGACCACTACAGCGCCCTTAAAGCCCTTGAGTGCCTGCTCGGCCGCCGTCTGGATGCGCGAGTCGATGGTGAGCTTGGCGGTGTTGCCCGGCTGGGTCTGGCCCGCGAGCGACGCGATGGCGTTGTTCCAGCTGGAGTAGTCCTTAGAACCGGTGAGCGTGTCGTTCATGACGCTCTCGATGGCGGTGGTGCCATACTGCTGACTCACGTAGCCAACCACGTGCGCTGCCAGGTTACCGTTGGGGTAGGAGCGTACGTAGGTGCCGTCCTCCTGCTGCAGCGACTCGGCCAGCGTCACGCCGTCGGACGTGATGATGGAGCCGCGCTGGATGTACTTGGAGCGGGCGATGGTGTGGTTGTTGGTCGGCATGTCCTGATAGTCCTTGGCCTTGATGACCTGGACATAGGTGAGGTTGCCGATAAGGATGGCGAACAGCGCCGTAAAGGCGAGCACCGCGCGGGTTAGACGGTTGGCGAGCGCCACGCGGCCGAGCACACCGGATTCAGGCGTGTCGAGCAGGCGACGACGCATGCGCGAGCCGACGGAATGGCTGCCGCTGCCGTAGGAAGACGAGGTGGCAAAGCGCGTGCCCGTCGGGGCGGCGGCCGATGCGACCTGATCATCGGTGATGGCGGCCATGGTGCCGGTGCCGGTAAGCTCGGCCTCGCGTCCGGTCGCCTCGTCACCGGCGCGCAGCAGGAGCGCGACGATGATAAAGCTTGCCAGCAGCGAGGAGCCGCCCTGGCTCATAAAGGGCAGAGTGACGCCGGTCAGCGGGATCAGGCGGGTGACGCCGCCCACGATCAAGAAGGCCTGGAAGCTGATGGCTGCCGTAAGACCGGTGGCGCTAAAGGCGGCGAGGTCGGATTTAGCGCGGGCAGCTGTGGTGAGGCCACGCACGGCAAAGAGCATAAACAGGATGAGCACGGCGCCGCCGCCCAAAAGGCCCATCTCCTCGCCAATGGCCGAGAAGATAAAGTCGGACTCGACGACAGGGATGTTGTTGGCCATGCCGTTGCCGATGCCAACACCGACCAGGCCGCCATCGGCAAGCGAGAAGAGCGACTGGACGATCTGGTAGCCCTGGTCCTGGGCGTCCTTAAACGGATCGACCCAAACCTGGAAACGCACCTGAACGTGCGACAGGAACTTGTAGGCGCCCACGGCTCCGACAGCTAAGAGCGCAAGGCCGATAACGACATACGAAAAGCGCCCCGTGGCAACGTAGAGCATCAGCAAGAAGATGGTGTAGAACAGCACGGCCGAACCCAGGTCGCGTTCGAAGACGACGACGAGCAGGCACACACCCCACACGGCAAACAGCGGCAGCAGCAGTCGCAGGCGAGGGATCTTAAAGCCCAGGATCTTGCGGTTGGAGATGGAGAGCAGCTCGCGGTTCTCGGCCAGGTAGCCGGCCAGGAACAGGACGATAAAGACCTTGGCGAACTCGCCGGGCTGGATGGTAAAGCCCGCGATGCGAATCCACAGCTTGGAGCCCGAGATCGTGGTGCCGATAAAGATAGGCAGCATCAGCAGAATGATGCCGATGATGCCAAAGGTGTACTTGTAGCGCATGACCACGTCGAGGTTTTTGACTAGTGCAAGCGTTCCCACCATGAGCGCCACCGAGACAAACAGGATGATGAGCTGTGAGATGGCGAGAGCGGGGGCGAGACGCGTCACGAACGTGATGCCGATGCCCGAAAGTATAAATACGATGGGCAGGATGGCGGGGTCGGCACCGGGCGCCAAGATGCGCACGGCAATGTGGGCCGCGGCAAAGGCGGCAAAGAGGCCGATCGGTACGGCGAGCGTCTCAAAGGAGATGGCAGCGCCCGCGGTGAGGACGTACATCGCATACAGCAGGATGACGGGGAACGCCGAGGCGATGAGCAAGAGCAGCTCGGTGTTGCGGCGACTCATAAGCGGCACTCCCTTTCTAATTCTTATCGGAGGCTTCGGCCTCGGCGGACTGTTCGGCGGTTTTCTCGGAATCTGATTCGGAGGTCGATCCCTGATTGGTGTTGTCGCGAATCGTTTGCGCGTCGATCACCTGGCGGGTCTGCTCCTCGTCGATCTGGTGGCGGTACTTGGATATCGTGTCCTGCGCATCGTCGACACTTGTTTGCGGAATGCCCGCCTTGAGGCGGTTTTGCGTGTCTTCGGGCAGGTCGGACAGCTTGATGCTGGTTTCGCTTTCGAGCCAGTGGAGCTTGAGTCCGAGTGGCTTGCCGGGCAGGCCGCGCCAGACGGCGACATTGCCCTGGTAGGTACCCAGGTAGTACGAGCCGGTGACACCCGTGTAGGCCCAGATGCCAGCTGCTAGCACAAAGACGAGGGCCAGGATGGCGGCGATAGTAACATTGCGGCGACGCACGCGTTGCGCCTCGCGCATAACGCCATCGTCAACCAGGTCAACGACTACTACGGTTACGTTGTCGTGGCCGCCGGCGGCAAGCGCCGCGTCCACTAGGTTGTCGACGCAGATTTGCGCGGTTGAGGACTGCGTGGCGATGTTCTCGATATCGCTATCGGGAATCATGCTCGAGAGGCCGTCGGAGCACAGGATCAGGCGGTCGCCTTCCTCGATATGCAGAGTGAAGTGGTCGGCATACATGGCGGGGTCCGAGCCCAGCGCGCGGGTGATGACCGAACGGTTGGGGTGGACGCGAGCCTCGTCTGCCGTGATCTCGCCGGCGTCCACGAGCTCCTCCACGTAGGAGTGGTCGCGGGTCACGCGGATGAGCGTGCCCTCGTGGAGCAGATAGGCGCGAGAGTCGCCCACGTGGGCGATGGCGAGCGTGTCGTTTTCGATGTAGGCGCAGGTGGCTGTGCAGCCCATGCCGGGCTTGCCCAGGCCGTTCAGGGCCGCCTCGATTACGGCGGCGTTGGCTGCCTCGACGGATGCGGCCAGGCGTGCTGCGTCGGCGGACTGTGGGGCCGTCTTGGCTATAGTCTCGACGGCGATAGAAGAGGCTACCTCGCCGGCGGCGTGACCACCCATGCCGTCGCATACGCAAAAGAGCGGCGACTGCACCAGGTAGGAATCCTCATTGTGCGGGCGCACACAGCCAACGTCGGAGCGGGCGCCCCACATGAGTTGCGTGGTGGTGCCGGCATCATAGGTCGAGTCGGTCTCGATGCGCTCCTCGGTTAGGGGTTCAAAGCTCATGGTCGAGCCGGGGTCTTTGAGTTTGGCCTCAACGGCGGCAACGTCGATTTCGGCTGTGTCACCGGGAGAGACGGTGTCGGTCTCGGCGTTTGATTCGGAATCGCCGGTGTCCGGGGAGTCGGGCTCCTCGGAAACGCGGGCGGTCGACTCGTCATCTTGCGGGCTGACGTCTATAGGCTCGGGCGTCGCAAAGTGCGACGGCGCGGGCGTGTTTTGCGACTGGGCGGCGGGCTCGGCCACGGCATCGGACTCGCTTGCGGGCGCAGGCTGCGGGGTCTTGGGTGCAGGGCCGTCCTCGGGGGATGTCCCCGCCTCGGGCGCCGGCGCAGACGCGGGCGCAACCTCGGATGCCGGGGCTATGGGAAACGCCGGCGCGGCGGGCTCGGGTGCCGCAAACACCGCAGCGCTCTCGTTGATTGCCGCGGCGACGGGCTCTGCAAAGTGAGCCGGCGCCGGGGTTGCTTCGGGCGCTGTGGGCTGTTCCGCAGCATGTGCGCCGATGGGCGCCGCTACGGCATCCGCTTCGTCCTCGTTATCGGCGAGATCCGAAATATCATGCGTTACATGCGAAAGAGGCAGGGAGAACACGGTGTCCTCGGGCTCCACGGGTGTGGAGTCCGCCGGAGCGGCGTGGGCCGGCGCAGCTGTGGCGGCGGCCGGTGCCTCGGTCATAGTCGCGGACTTGTTCTCCTCGTCGATCATCGACGGTTCACCTTCATGACCACATCGCCAATCTGGACTTCGTCGCCCTCGCGCAGCGTTGCGGGCTCCACAAGCTGGCGGCCGTTGACGAGCGTGCCGTTAAGCGAGTTGAGGTCCTCGATGATGAGCGCCGGGCCCTGCAGCGAAAAGCGCGCATGCGAGGCCGAGACGAATGGTTCGTTGATGCAGATGTCCGAAGATGGCGAGCGACCGACGATGACGGGGCCGAGCATATCTACGTGGATGCCGCGGATACCGCGCGGACCCTTGTCCACATCGATCGTCCAGATAGCCGAGTCGCGGCGCTGTCCGCGCACAAGTCCCACGCCGGTCTTCATGACGGCGAACAGGAAGATATAGAGCAGGGCGACCAGGACGATGCGGCCTGCAAAAAGGACGATATCGATGTTCATAAGCGACTATCCCCTAAATTCAAAGGTGCTCAGGCCAAACGTCAGCAGATCGCCGTTGCGCAGCGGGCAGCGCGTGATGCGGCGGTTGTTGACGAGCGTGCCGTTGGTGGAATTGAGGTCCTCGATCGACCAATCCGAGCCCGTAAAGGTGAGCTGGGCGTGGCGGCGCGACACGTTGGGGTCGCGCAGGGCAATGTCGGAAACTGAGCGCTCGCGACCGATGGTCACCTGTGCGGAGGTGATGCTATGGCTCTCGCCGCTCACGACGTCGACGAGCTGGGCGAGCGGGCGCTGCGGGGCGCGAGTGCTCGCCATGTTGGAGGCGATGCCGGCTGCGGCGCCTAGGCCCACGGCGGCACCGGTCGCGGCGGCTCCGCCCATGCCGGCAAGCGCGTCGCGCGAGACGGTCTGCGGCACCGGGATGGGTGCGGCGGCGGGGTCGGGGACGCTAGGCGCGAAGGGGTCTGCCACGGCAAGCGGGTCGGGAGCGGCGGCGCGAGGCGTCGGCTGCTGCTGCTGCGGGGCAGCAAACTGCTGCTGGCCGGCGCGCGGGGCGCTGGCGGCACGGCTTGCCGCGGAGTTGTTCTGGCCCAGGCCGTTTTGATAGGCGCGCTCTTCTTCGTACAGGCGGCCGAGCGTGGGGGCATCGACGTTCTC
Source organism: uncultured Collinsella sp. (assembly GCA_902494935.1). Lineage (GTDB taxonomy): Bacteria > Actinomycetota > Coriobacteriia > Coriobacteriales > Coriobacteriaceae > Collinsella. The sequence goes on along the minus strand of CABUVH010000017.1, from coordinate 2,888 downwards.
GGCAAAGACCGAGAACTTGCCGGCGCGCAGCTGCGGATCGATCATAAAGCGCACGAGGGGCTCGCCGACAAAGACATAGCGGCGCTTTTCGGCCTGCGCCTTCACAAACTCGCGGACCTCGCGCGAAAGCTCGGGGTAGAACGGGGCGAGCATGGGATCGTCGTCGGCGGCGATAAGGATGGTATAGAGTGCCGGCGCCGTGTTGACGCCGTTGATCACCAGAGTCTGATCCTCCATGTCGCGAGCGGCCTGCTTGGCAAGCTTCTTAAAGGAGAACGGGGCACGGGTGGCACCGAAGATGCCGGCCACGTGGTCCTCGAAGATGTTCAGGAAGTTCACGAAAGATCACTCTCCGTATAGGTTCTTTGGTATCCGAGCAAATATAGGCATATCCCAACGATTATAGAGGATAGGATTCCCGCAATCGCCGCCTTGGCGATGACCGCGGCTGCAAGGCTGGCAATTTCCATATGGTGTGCAAGACAGGACGCCGCTGCGCAGCCGATGCCGGTGACAGCGATGGCGGCGATTGCGGCAAGGTTTGAGCCCTGATTGGCACGCTTGGCATGGGCATTGAGCAGCGCGGATGACGCTGCGGCAGTTGCCGCGGCCAGCCCAAAGGCAGCCCAAAGGAGCGGGTCTCCCAGCGCTGCGGCAACGTTACCGAGCCCCAGCACGCCTCCGGCTGAAAGCGCGACTGTCGCCAGGCGGGCAAAAAGCGCGCCCATGCCCGTTGCCGCGGCGGCGCTTGCCGGGCCGAGCCAAAATGACGCGACGCCGGCGGCGACCCCAGCTGCCAGGAAGGTATTGCCGGTCAGACAGCCAAGCGCGAGTGCACAGGTGAGTGCGGCGCTCGCGGCAGCCTCGGTGCGACCCCAGGCGATCCACCAACCGGACATGGCGGCGGCAAAGATCACCGCGACGGGCAACATCGACAGGATGCTCTGCGCCTGCATGGTGGCGTTGGCCATGAGCACCAAAAAGCCCACAGCCGAGATGGCCGAGCCAATCTGGGGGGCCAGGCCAGCCGCCGCTCCGATTGCGATAGCCGCAATGACCAGGCCGGGAAGCGCCGCGACCCCGGCCGTTTGCATCAGCAAAAAGCTAAAGGTGCCGCACGTTAGCGCCGAGATAGCGCGCATGGTGTAGTCGCGCGCATGGCTCCAGCGCGTGCCCGCCCAGCCAAGTGCGGGGTCGACCTCGATGGCGTCGTCCTCGTAGTGCGACGGCTCGATACCGTCGAGCTCCTGCTCGTCATCCGAAAGCTCGCCAACCATTTGCTCCAGGCTGCGACGGCCTTCGCGCACGCTGCCCAGACCGGCAAGGAGCTGGTCGCAAAATGCCTCGATGCTGTTGGGGCGGTCCTGCGGCATGGGGGAGAGCGCGCTCATGAGCGCGCTCTCGGCTCCCGGGGGAAAGTGTGGTATCAGCTCGCTGGGATAGGTGGCGCCGCCGATGATGCGGTCGAGCGAGTCGGCGGGCGTGGCCGCCATAAAGGGAGCGCTGCCGCACAGGCCCTCGTAGATCACACAGGCGAGGGCAAAGACATCGGCGCGCTCGTCGACCGTGCCGGTCTCGATATCGAGCTGCTCGGGCGGCATGTAGCCGATGGTGCCGCCGCGCGAGCCGCCAAAGCCACCGGCGGACGACAGCCGCGCCATGCCAAAGTCGGTGAGCTTTACATTGCCCGAGTGGTCGATGAGCACGTTGGCGGGCTTAATGTCCAGGTGGAGTACGCCATTACTATGGGCGAAGGTGAGCGCCTGGCCCAGGGCATCGGCAATGGCCGCGGCCTCGTCAAAGGTAAGTGAGTGGCCGTCCACGCGGTGCAAAAACTCGGCCAGCGACATGCCATCGACATATTCCATAACCAGGTAGGCATAGGCTGTGTCGTGCGTAAAGTCGATGACCTGCACGATATTGGGATGTTGAAGCATGGCGGCGGTGTGCGCCTCGCGCAGGACATCCATGATGTCGCTGGCGGGCATGCCGGCACCGTTGATAAGGGGGATGCGCTTAATGGCGACGCGGCGGCGCAGGTGCGTGTCGCGGCAGATCTCGATGGAGCCAAAACCGCCGGTCGCAAGTGTCTCGAGCGGCTGGTACCGCTTGAGCAGCTCGCGAGAGCTGGTGCCCTCCAAAGGAACGTCCGGCGAGAACCGGGCGGTATGTTGCGGGAAAAGCGGCATGGCCAACCCTCGTGCGTTTAAAGTTCGTTTGCGAGCGGCGGGCGCGGGGCCGAGCCATTCGCGGTGGCATAGATGCTGCTAGTGTAGCACGCTCGGGCGGATGGCGAGGATAACGGGATGCGAGGCTGCCTGTCTGTCTTGGCCTTAGCGCTTCTTCTTGTTCTTCTTCTGCTTGCGCTGCTTGCCCTTGGTCTCCTGGGGCTTGCCGCCCTGCTTGGCCTCGGCGGCGGCCTTTTCAGCCTTCATCTTCTTGCGTTTGGTCTCGATGCGGAGTTTTTTGTTGATGCGCGCCTTAAGGAAGGTGCCAAACTGCTCGGCATCGCCGCGAATAAAGGTTTCCTTAGGGATCGTCACGCCCTGGTCGGCGAACATGGCCACAAAGATGCGCTCGCCGTCGAGCACGTGGTCGAGCTTCTCAAACGGGAAAAACTGCGACTTGCCGCTCTTGCCCCAAACCATCAGGCCGTCCTCGTTGGCGGCGACGCGGCGATAGCGGCCACCCATGGACTCGTCGGCCTCGACGGCGTCGATAAAGTCGCGGGCGAGGGTGTGGTGCAGGTTTTTGCTCCACCAGGCCAAAAAGGCGCCGAACACGATCAACACGACGCCAAACTTGATCCAGTTGCCGCCGGCCACCAGCATGCCGATGCCGATGAGCGCGGCAATTGCCGCGGCGACATACAGCGAGCCGCGACGCCT
>CABUVH010000016.1 GCA_902494935.1 uncultured Collinsella sp. | reverse complement strand
GCCGTGAACAAGATGCAGCGCCTGGCCCCCAACGAGCGCCCGTAGTCGACGCTCGAGGTTTGTCTGCGAACGGGCGGGCTTGTATTGACGGGGATTGAGTCCTGGGAGGAAACCATGGATGCAAAGGTGCTTGACGGTTGCGATCTTGCGACCGAGCTGGTGCGTGAGGTACGCGCCGATGCTGCCGAAGATCGGTTCTTTACGAATCGGGCCAACATGGACATGGCCGACCGCGTGATTTCGATCGTGGTGACGGTGCTTGTCGCGGCGTGCGTGTGCGCACTGCTCGCGCACGTGCTGTTTGTCTAACGACCGCAGGTTGCAAAGGCTTTACACTTGGAACCACCACAAGGGGAAACCACCACAAAGGTGTCCCCTTTGTGGTGGTTTTTGTTTTTGAGAGAGGGGCGGGGCGCTGATGGACGTCCGTACGGACTGCGATATTGCCGATAGCTTTTGGTGGCGGCGCACAACGCTGACGCGCCGCACTCCTCTGTATGACGCCTGCGTATCGGTGGGGCTGCTGGTCGCGGCGACGATTGTGGGCGCGCTGCTCGACCATCCGGGTCTCGCGCCGAGCATCATGATCGTCTATGTGTTCGCCGTTCAGCTGTGCGCATTTTTTACCTGGAGTCGCCTGTATTGCTTGCTGAGCTCGGCTGCCGCCGTGGCGCTCTACAACTTCTTGTTTGTCGATCCGCGCTACTCGCTGTCGCTTATCGACCGCGGCTATCCCGGCATGTTCTTCATCATGTTCGTGGTCTCGCTTGTGTCGAGCTCGATTGCGTTGGCCCTGCGCCGCGCCTTGGCACAGGCTGCCGCCAGCGACCGCCGCACGCATATGGTGCTCGAGACCAACCGCATGTTGCAGCGCTGCGCCGATCAGCATCAGATCGTTCACGCCATGGCAACGCAGCTGGCGCGTCTTTCGGGCTGTTCGGTCGTGTGGTACAGCGCCGACGACGAGGGTGATGACCTGCTGCCGCGTGCGACGTACACAGCCGTGGGCGATGCCGCGCCGGTGCACGAGCTGGCGCCGCAGATGCCGCCGCGGCTCTCGGCGTCCGCCTATGTGGGAACGCCGCTCGACGCCACGTTTGGCGGCTCGGCGTTTTATGGCATCTACCTGACGGTTCGCACGGGCGACGGCTTCGTGCGCTCGGGCGACCCCGCCTCGGTGGTGGGCGTGCTGGCTATCGTTGCCGAGCCCGACGTGCTGACGCACGAGGAGCGAACACTTGCCGATGCCATCGTGAGCGAAGGCGAGCTGGCGCTCGATCGCGCCCGCGCCATGGAGGCCCGCGAGGAGGCGGCGGTGCTCGCCAAAAACGAGCAGCTGCGCGCCAACCTGCTACGTTCCATCTCGCACGATCTGCGCACGCCGCTCACCAGTATTTCGGGCAATGCCGATGTCCTGCTCGACCAGGGTTCAACCGGCACCGCGGTGCTCGATGCCCAGACGCGCCGCGGCCTGCTTTTATCCATTCGCTCGGATGCGCTGTGGCTCAACGCCACTGTCGAGAACCTGCTCGCCATCACCAAGCTCGAGGGCGGCGGCATGCATCTGTCGACTACGCTCGAGCTCATGGACGATATCGTCGAGGAGGCGCTGCGCCACGTAAGTCCGGCCGTGCGTGAGCACGATCTTAAGGTGGTGCCGTGCGACGAGCCGGCGCTCGTCAACGTCGATGCGCGCCTGATGGTGCAGCTGGTGGTCAATCTGGTGAACAACGCCATCACCTATACGCCCGCAGGCTCGCATATCGTGATTTCGATTGGCGTCGACGATGGACGCGTGGCGTGCTCGGTGGCCGATGACGGCCCGGGCATTGCGCCCGAGGACCGCGAGCGAATCTTTGAGTCGTTCTACACCGCCAACCACGGTCTTGCCGACAGCCATCGCAGCGTGGGCCTGGGTCTTTCGCTCTGCCGCTCCATTGCGTTAGCGCATGGCGGTAGCATAGAGGTTGCCGCGGCGGACCCGCACGGCTCGGTCTTTACGATTGAGCTTCCCGTCGCCGATGTTTCGTTTGATAAGGAGTAGCGCTGTGCCGAACTCTGCCGTAAAACCGCTCATCTTGGTCGTTGAGGACGACCCCGCCGTTCGCAACTTAATCGTTGCCGCGCTCGAGGCGCACGGCTTGCGCCATATGGCTGTGGAAACCGCCCATGCCGCCATCGCCGCTGCCTCATCGCAGGCACCGAGTATTGTGCTGCTCGATTTGGGCCTACCCGATATGGACGGCGTCAAGGTGGTGGAGTCGGTGCGCGCGTGGTCGGGCATGCCGATCATCGTGGTCTCGGCGCGCAGCGAGGATGCGGACAAGATTCGCGCGCTCGATGCCGGTGCCGACGACTACCTGACCAAGCCGTTTTCGGTCGAGGAGTTGCTCGCGCGCATTCGTACGACACTCAGGCGCCTTTCGTATGCGCAAACGGGCGGCGTTGCCTCCGAGGGCTCGTTCGATACCGGTGAGCTGCATATCGATTTTGATGCCGGCATTGCCACGATGGATGGCGAGGAGCTGCATCTGACGCCGATCGAGTACAAACTGCTATGCCTGTTGGCCCATAATGCCGACAAGGTGCTCACGCACCAGTTTATCTTGCACGAGATTTGGGGCACGGCAACCAAGAGCGACCTGGCGAGCCTGCGTGTCTTTATGGGCACGCTGCGCAAGAAGATCGAATCCGACCCCGCGCACCCACGCTATATCCAAACGCACGTGGGCATCGGTTACCGATTGGTCACCCAAGGCTAGATCGCCAACCACCATCCCAATATGAGTTGCGGTGAAATAGTTCCTGTTTGGGCCTTTACCAGGCTTTTTAGGAACTATTCCACCGCAACTTTGTTTATTTGCCCTTGGGCTTGCTGGCGTAGAACTTCTTCTTTTTGGGCTTGCCGGCAGGAGAGGGTTTGCCGGCAAAGTTCGACTTGCCGTTGCCGGCCTGCGCGTGCGCGGGCGCCGTTGCGCGAGGCTTGCGGGCTTCGGGGCTGCGCAGCTCCTCGGTTCGCTCGGCAATCTCCTCGGCGCTAAAGCCGACCTCGGCCATGGCGTCCTCGATGGGCAGGCGGCGCACGATATAGCAGTGGTGCACCTTCTGGTTGCGCGCGAAATCCTCGGGGATGGTCTGCGCCGTAATGTCCTCCAGCACCACGCCCGCGCGCGCGAGCTTGCGCGTCTCGGGACGGAAGCCACGCAGGTTGCAGCTAAAGATGGCATGTCCACCCTGTGCGAGCAGGCGCGATACGCCGGCCAAAAGCTCAACATGGTCGCGCTGGACATCCCAGGTGCGACGGCCCATCTTGGACGAGTTCGAGAACGTGGGCGGGTCGACAAAGATCAGGTCCCAGCGGTTGCGCGTCTGGCGCTGGTCGCGAATCCAGGCGAGCACGTCGTCGCGCACAAAGTGATGCTGCGGACCCACAAAGCCGTTCTGGCGCATATTGCGCTCGGCCCAGTCCAGGTAGGTGTTGGAAAGGTCGACCGTCACGGTTTCCTCGACGCCGCCGTCTGCCGCATAGCAGGTAGCGGTGCCGGTGTAGGCAAACAGGTTGAGGAAGCGGCGCGCCTGCTTGGCGTGCTCGCGCACTAGGTTGCGGGTGACGCGGTGATCCAGGAAGATGCCCACATCCAGATAGTCGTCAAAGTTGACGGCAAAGGTGAGGCCGCCCTCTTCGATGAGCGGCAGACGACGGCGTGCGATATTGGCGCGCTCGCCCGATGCGCCCTTGCCGGCGCCCTGCTTGCCGTACTGCGAGCCGCCGCGCGAACGCATGCGGGCCTTGGCGTGCACATGCTCGGCCGGAACATCAAGGATGCGCGGTGCGATGGCCAAGATGTCGAGCATGCGGGCCTGGGCAAGCGCGGGGTCGATGGTCTTGGGCGCGGCGTATTCGGCGATGACGAGCCAGCGGCCCGGCGTCTGCGGGCAGCCCTCGTACAGATCGATGGCGGCGGAGTAATCGGGCAGGTCGGCATCGTAGACGCGGTAGCAGCTCACGCCCTCGCGCTTGGCCCACTTGCGGCGCAGACGGGCATTCTTGCGCAGGCGGTTGGCGAACTGCTCGGACTCCGGGATGAGCACGGGCAGCGGCTTGCCGTCGCCCAGGTCGAGCGTGGCGGCAGGCTCGGGCATGGGGGTGCCGGCGGCGTTGTCGTTGACTTCGTTGGCACCCGCAATTTCGGCCTCGGTATCCGCACTGGCCGCAGCCTCAAACGCTGCGGCGGCATGGTCGAGCGAGGGCCAGACTTCGACGGTCGCCTCCTCGTTATTGGGCATGACGGCAATCGAGTGCTCGGGCTCGGCGTGGAGCGCGCGGGCCAGCAATCCGTCGCGGGTGAGCGCGGCGACCGGCGCCGCGTCAAGCTCGGGCGCGCGGCGCAGTTCACCGATGAGCGTCATGGTGTCATGCATGAGCGAAAGCGGTGTCTCGGTCGTATCTGCGACCACGGCGGCACCGGCGACGGCGCCCGCATGGTCCAGCACGGTGGCGGACTTGGCGGCGCAAAAATCGACAAAGCGCTTGTAGCCGGCGCACTTGACCATGCGCTCAGCGGTCTTGCGGGCGGCGGGGTCAACATCCACGGCCACGATGCGTGCCTGGCGCTCGCGTGCTGCCGCCTCGCGCTCGCGCGCCTCGGCAAGCAGCTGCTCCCACAGAGCGGCGTCGTGCAGCTGCCAGCCCTCAAAGCCCCAGCGCTCGCGTGCGGCGCCCGGGGCGCGGTCAGTCAGAATGTTCACGGCCTCCAGCAGCAGGCCGCCGCCGGCGCACGAGGCGTCGACCAGCGTGGGCAGGGCTTCGTTCTCGTAATCATCGGCCGTCAGCTCGCGCTCGCACAGTGCAGTCCAGCCGACCTGCGCCAGCACCAGGGCGGCATAGTCGGGGCGCAGCACGTGCGCGCCCTCGCCGGCACGGGTCGCCGCGGGCGGCAGGCGCTTGAACAGCGGGTCGCCCGAAAGATCCAGGCTGATGCTCGCGCGGCGCTGGCGCAGCGAAAGCAACAGGTGAACGTCGGGATCGGCAACGTCGACATCGGCGCGACGGCCCGTGGTCTCGGCCAGACGGTCGCACAGCGCGTCCTTGGCGCGCAGGGACGAGAAGCGCGTGTTGCGCAGCTGCTCGGTCACGCCGCGGGCGGTGATGGCGATGGTGGCGCCGGGGCGGATGATGGTCTCCCAGGTGATGTCGTAAACGCTATCGTACAGCTCGTCGGCATCCTGCGCCTCAAAGCGCCCGAGCACCGCAAACACGCGGCTCGCTAGGCGCGACCACAGACAGGCGCGGTAGCCTTCTTCGAGCTCGCCCTCAAATGTAGCGCGGCCCTTCAGCCGGCGAACATGCGAAAGCCCGAGGCGTTTAAGCTCATCGGCGAGTGCGGACTCAAAGCCCTCGGGGCAGCTTGCGTAAAATTCCATGGGTGACCTCTCTGGTTGCGTCGCTCCATTATATGATGGATACTTCGTTTACTCTCGCCCCCGAAAGGAACCCATATGATTGATGCGTGCCCCGATTCCGCCGTGCTCTTTTTTGACGTGGACGGCACGCTGACGTCGTTCGATCCCGACAACATGACCGACAAGGACTTTTCGGCGGTTCACCCCTCGCAGACGGTCGTCGAGGCGTTTCATCGTCTGCGCGACGCGGGACACCAGGCATTTATCTGCACGGGTCGTCCCCTGTGGCTCATCGCGGACAGCTTGCGTGCGCTCGACCCCGCGGGCGTCGTTGCCATGGCAGGCGCCACGCTCGAGGTCGAGGGCCGCGTGGTGCATGAGGACTGCTTTGACGAAGACATTGTTGCGGAGCTCGCTCGCCGTATGGTCGCGGCAGGGATTGAAGCCTTTTTCGAGACCAACGTGGCTACTTTTGCCCTGGAACCCGCGGGCGTTGAGCAGTCGTCTCTGATCGGCACTTCTGTGGTGCACAGCACCGAGGAAATGCGCGTCGACGGCCGTCTGCGCGTGGGCAAGGTAGGCATCGTCGCGAGCGACCTGGCTCGCGTAGCCAACGATGATGGCTTTATCGATCGCGAGTTTGAGCTGTGCAACACCGGTGGTCAGAATCGCGAGCTGAGCCCCAAGGGCATCGACAAGGGCGTGGGCGTGGCGCGAGCGCTGGAATACCTGGGTCGCACCGGCAACGCGCGCACCTTTGGCTTCGGCGATTCGGGTAACGACCTGGGCATGCTCGCTGCGGTCGAGACGGCTGTCGCCATGGGCAACGCCATGCCCGAGGTCAAGGCGGTCGCCGACTACGTGACCGACGATGTCGCACACGACGGCACCGTCACAGCGATGCAGCATTTCGGCCTCATCTAATGAATCCCGCGTTCTGACGTTTGCTCAAACTGCGACTCTTTGCTTTTGCATGCTCAATCGATTTATCAATCCAAACACTGAGGTGTTTATACCGTTCGCCGAGAAGATAAAAACCCGCAGCTCACGCCCTGATAAACATAGGTAAAGTGTTTAGCAGTTTATCGGCCGCATGCAAACGAAAGGAATCAGGCAGATGGCAATCAAGGTGTTCGCTGACGGTGCAAACCTCGAGGGCATGCTCGACATGTACGAGAACGGCAACGTTCAGGGTTTCACGACCAACCCGTCCCTTATGAAGAAGGGCGGCGTGACGGACTACCGCGCGTTTGCCAAGGAGGTCCTGACCCACATCACCGATGTGTCCGTCTCGTTTGAGGTCTTTGCCGATGACGTCGAGACCATGGAGGTCGAGGCTCGCGAGATCGCTACCTGGGCCGACAACGTCTACGTCAAGATTCCGTGCGTGACTACCAAGGGCGAGTCCACCGCCGAGCTGGTCCGCAAGCTTTCGGCCGATGGCATCAAGGTCAACGTCACCACCATCTTTACGCCCGAGCAGGTCGACGAGATGGTCGAGGCCGTTGACGCCGAGACGCCGTCCATCATCTCGCTCTTTGCCGGCCGTATCGCCGATACCGGCGTCGACCCCATTCCGTTTGTGACGGAGTCGGTTAAGAAGGCCGCCGCCAAGCCCAACTGCGAGGTCCTGTGGGCGTCCACGCGCGAGCTCATCAACATTTACCAGGCCGAGGCCTGCGGTTGCCAGATCATCACGGTGCCCAACAGCATCCTGGCCAAGCGCAAGAACATCGGCCGTGATCCGTACGAGGTCTCGCTCGACACCGTGCGCGGCTTTGCCAAGGATATCGCCTCGCTCGGGTTCCATATCCTGCCGTAGGGTGAACACTGGCTGTGTCGCGGGTTGTTCGCCCCGGTCTTTCCTTTCCCTATCGCTCACGCGCTTCGCGAGAGTCGCGCTAGGCAAAGGAAAAGCCGGGGCTGCCGACACGAGCTTGCCGGTAGGTTGGTAATCGGCTTCCATATCCTGCCGTGGGCAAAGGTACCCCCGCCCGCGACGTGCAAAATTGAGAGTATTCAGCAAGGTAAAGGCTTTTACCAGCTAGCTGAAGCACGGAATAGCCCCCGTTTTGGCTCTGACGACGCTAAAACGGGAGCTATTTTTGACTTTATTGCTCCTGAGGGGCGTCCGGAACGGCGGAGTTTGCAGAATACTCGCGATTTTGCACGTCGCTACAGGGGGTACCCTTGCTCTGGCGGTTTACTTTCCCTGCACAAGACCTGACTGATGTCGTCTCGATCGCGCTCCCGCTCGCACAGATTTTTCTCCTCCGGGACATGTTGCGCAACAAGTTTGGTTGCTTTGGGCCTAGCCTTAACGTGTGAAAAGCGAAAGGAAGGAGATCCTATGTTCTGTCCTAAATGCGGTACCAAGAACGTTGACGAAGCTAAGTTTTGCTGCGCCTGCGGCAACCCGTTTCCCACGGCATCTGTGACCCCCCCTCAGATGAAACCGGTAATCCAGTTGTAGCCCCAGACATGGCACCTGGCGTCGCGCCCATGCCGCAAGCTGCAAAGGTGCAGTCTACCAATGTAGCTGGCAGCAAAAAGAAGCTGCCGCTTATCATCGGAGGGGCGGCGGCCGGCGTCGTTGCTCTCGTGTTGATTGCCATCTTCGTCGTTGTCCCCGCGTTCAACAAGAACCCCTTCAAGGGCTGCCAGGTGGGCGACGTGGTCGAGTTTGGCTCCTACGAGCAGGACGGCGACACCTCGAACGGCAAGGAACCCATCGAGTGGCGCGTCTTGGCAGTCGAAGGCAACCGTGCCTATGTCGTGAGCGAGAAGGGCCTCGATGCTCATGCATTCAACGAAGATGCGGGTGACGGTAACGACTGGAGCTCCTCCGACCTCAAGAAGTGGCTCGAGAACGATTTTGTTTCCCAGGCCTTTGCAGGCAACGAGGTGAAGGAAATTGACGGCACTCCTACGCTACTTTCCGTCGATGAGGTCAGCAAATATTTCAAGTCTGACAACGATCGCATTTGCATGCCGACCCTGCAGGCTGTGAACGACGGTGCTTGGATATTGGACGAAGACAATGGCGCGTCCACCTGGTGGCTTCGCTCGCCGGGTCGCCGCTCGGACTTCGCGGCCCGCGTCCTCGACGACGGCGTGGTGCGCTCCGGCGGCGACTACGTGGACGCCGCGGGCATCGCCGTTCGCCCCGCTTTATGGGTTAATCTGTAATCTAATAATCCTCTAATTTAATCTTCCAAAAAAGAGGGGCCCGGACGTCCGTTGGGACATCCGGGCCCTCTGCTCGTGGCATGTCTTGTGCGTGCTACTTTCCCTGCACCATGGTGAGCGAGATCTTCTTGCGGTCGCGATCGACCTTTTCCACCCACACCTTTACCGTGTCGCCGACGCGCACCACGTCGCTCGGGTGCTTGACGAAGCGGTTGGCGAGCTTGGAGATGTGCACGAGGCCGTCCTGGTGCACACCCACGTCGACGAAGGCGCCAAAGTCGACGACGTTGCGCACCGTGCCCTTGAGTTCCATGCCGGGTTCCAGGTCGTCGATGGAAAGCGCCGAGCGGCTAAAGACCACCTCGGGCGCGTCGTCGCGCGGGTCGCGACCAGGCTTCTTGAGCTCGTTGACAATGTCGATGAGCGTCAGGGTGCCGCAGTCCAGGTCGCTTGCCAGCGTCGAGATGCTGCCCAGACGGCGCTCGATGTCGGGTACGCCGCCGCGGCTGAGCTCGCTGGCTTTAACGCCTGCGCGCTCCAAGACGGATGTGGCCACCTCATAGCTCTCGGGGTGGACGCTTGTCGCGTCGAGCGGGTTCTTGCCGCCGCTGATGCGCAGGAAGCCCGCGGCGTTGAGGTATGCCTTGGGTCCCAGCTTGGGGACCTTCTTGAGCTGGCGGCGATCGGTGAAGGCGCCGTTTTCCTCGCGGTAGGCCACGATGTTTTTGGCCACGCTCGGCGTGATGCCCGATACATATCCCAGCAGGCTCGCGCTCGCGGTGTTTACGTCGACGCCCACGCGGTTGACGACGTCTTCCACCACATGGCCCAACGTGCGCGAAAGCTCGGCCTGGTCAAGGTCGTGCTGGTACTGACCCACGCCGATGGACTGGGGCGGAATCTTGACGAGCTCTGCCAGCGGGTCCTGCAGGCGACGGCCCAGGCTCATGGCGCCGCGCACGGTGACGTCCAGGTCGGGATACTCCTGGCTTGCGAGCTCGGAGGCGGAGTACACCGACGCGCCGGCCTCATTAACGATGGTGTAGCGAAGGCTGGGCGCCTGCTCGGCGATGAACTCCGAGACGACTTCCTCGGTCTCGCGGCTGGCGGTGCCGTTGCCGATGACGATGGTGTTGACGCTGTCCTTCTTGACGAGGCGGGCGAGCTCGCGCTTGGTGCCGGCAACGTCGTGGCGCGGCTTGGTGGGGTAGACCACGCCATGGTCGAGCAGCTTGCCGGTCTCGTCCATGACGGCGACCTTGCAGCCGGTGCGGTAGCCCGGGTCGAGCGCGAGCACGCGGGCGCCGCGGACGGGGCGTGCCGAGAGCAGCCCCTCAAGATTCTTGGCAAAGACGTTGATGGCCTCGGTCTGGGCGCGGACGGTGAGCTTGGCGCGGGCCTCGCGCTCCAGCGAGGGGGCCATGAGGCGCTTGTAACCGTCGGCGATAGCGGCGTCAAAGACGGGCGCGAAGACGCCCTGGCGTCGGGGCCAACGGCTGCCGAGACGCGCCGTAGCGGCAGCGCCGTCGACGTTCACGCGCACGCGGAGCTTGCCCTCGCGCTCACCGCGGTCGATAGCCAGCACGCGGTGGTTGGGTATACGGCGCAGCGGCTCGTCATAGCTGTAGTACGGCTCGTAGGGAGTCTTCTCGGCGGGGTCGGTGGCCTCGACGACGATGTCGGCGGTGTTTTGCGTAAAGGCGCGCAGGTCGGCGACGTTCTCGGGGTCTTCGGCCACCGTCTCGGCCACGATGTCGGCAGCGCCGGCAAGCGCCTTCTCGGGCGTGTCAAAGCCGGCCTCCTCGTTGACGTAGTCCGCGGCGGCGTCGAGTGCGCTGCCCTTGGCCGAGGCCTGCATGATGATCATATTAGCGAGCGGCTCCAAGCCCGCCTCGCGGGCCTTCTGCGCGCGGGTCATGCGCTTTTTGCGGTAGGGCTTGTAGAGGTCCTCGACACGCTGGAGTTGCGTGGCCTCGCGAATCTGCTGCTCGAGTTCGGGCGTGAGTTTGCCCTGGGCGTCGATGAGCAGAATGACGTCCTCTTTACGCTGCTCAAGATTGCGCAGGTAGGACAGGCGCTCGTCGAGCGCGCGCAGGGCGACGTCGTCCATGCCGCCCGTGGCTTCCTTGCGGTAGCGCGAGATAAAGGGGATGGTGCTGCCCTCGTCGATGAGCTTGACAGCTGCCTCGACGTTGGCGGCCTTAAGGTTGAGCTCGCGGGCGAGCTGGGCGATAAGATCCATGAGACTCCTTGCGTTTAAGGTGCGTTTGAAGCACAGAGCTACCAAGGATACCACCCGTCCCAAAAGACTGTTTCGTGGCGAACGAATCAAGCTAAGGTGCAAAATAGCCCCCGCCCCAGAAAAATCGTCGGCAAGGTAGCAAAAAGCCCCGCGGGCAGGAGGCTGCTCGCGGGGCAAAGAAGAGGGGCATATTTGTGGCGGACCGAGGGGTTCGGCATGGGGTTTCTGCCGCGGCCGCTCTTAAGGCATTACAGCTCGACGAGCTGGCCGGTTTCGGCGGCCTCCTTGATGGCGTTGAGAAGCGTGAGCGTCTTGACGTTGTCGGCGGGGGTCACGACGGGCTCGACCTCACGGCGGACAACCTTCACAAAGTGCTTGAGCTGCATCTTGTGCGGCAGCGCCGGGTCGACGGCCGGGATCTCCATCTGCAGCGGCTTGTGCCAGTTGGAGGCGCCGTCGTAGGAGAACTGGTGCAGGCGGGGCAGCGAAAGGGCGCCCTTAGTGCCGCCGATAAAGTAGGCGTCGGCGTCGAAGGGGCGGTACTGCGGATCCTCGCGAGCGGTGGCCTCCCAGTTCCAGGGGCTGGCGGTGGCGTCGGAGATGGTCATGCTCGCGAGTGCGCCATCGGCAAAACGAACGTTGACCACGGCGGAGTCCTCGGTCTCAAAACCGCGGGCGGCGCTGGACTGCATACCCTGGACGGCAACGGGCTCGCCCAACAGATAGCGGAGCAGGTCGACGTCGTGCACCAGGTTGACCAGGATCGGGCCGGCGCCCTTCTTGCGGCGCCACTCGACGTCGAAGTACTCGTCATTCTTATAGATCATGTAGTGGAAGCTCGACACGGTGAGCTTGCCCAGCTCGCCGGACTCGATGATCTCCTTGGCCTTGTTGACGAAGGGGTTGTGGCGACGGTGCTGACCCACGAGCACGGGCACGCCGGCGGTCTCGGCCTCGGCGGCGAAGGCCTGGGCATCCTCAAGATCGTTGGAAATCGGCTTTTCGACCAACGGCACGATGTTGCGCTTCACAGCCTCGCGGGCAACGCCCAGGTGTAGGTCGTTGGGCGTGGCGATAATGACGGCCTCGGGCTTGACCTCGTCCATCATCTGGGCGGGATCGGTATAAAACGGCACGCCGGCGGCCTCGGCCGTGGCGCGGGCGCCCTCAAAGGCGTCGGCGATGGCGACGAGCTCGGCCTCGGGCTCCTCGGTGACAAAGCGGATGTGGTTGCGGCCCATGGCGCCGGCGCCGATAACGGCAATGCGGACGGGGTTGAGCTCAGACATTTCGACTCCTTAATACTGGTGGCGGTGGAATGTGACAAAGGGGCTGTCCCTTTGTCGCATCGGTAAAACTAGGCGGACTTCTTCTTGCTGTCGGAGACCATCATGTAGACGGTGAGCACGACGGCGATGGCGGCGATCACGATGGCGCCGTAGAAGGACTGCTGGTAGGCGGCGCTGCCGGCCTCGGCGTGGTACAGCACGGCGGTGATGGGCTGGCTGATCCAGGTGGAAGCGGCGTAGCCCAAAAACATGATGCCGTAGTTGACGCCGATATTGCTGGTGCCAAAGGCGCCACCGGTGAGCGGCGGGTAGATGACGAGCAGGGCGCCAAAGCTAAAGCCGAGCAGGGCGAGCGCCACAAAGAACATGCTCTGCGTAAAGCTCATCGACATGATGACGAGCGCGACGATGGTGACGACAAGGCTGATGAGCAGCGACTTATAGGCGCCGAGCTTGTCGATGATCTGGCCAAAGGACAGACGGCCAACCAGGTTGGCGCAGGTGTTGACGGAGACGACCACACCGCCGAGGGCGACGGCCGCGGCGCTCGTGGGGTCGGCGAAGAGCTGGACGGCGGCGATGGAGGCAACCTTGCCTACGAGCAGGGTGCCCGCGGTGGCGGCAAAGGCGAAGGTGACGATGAGGACCCAGAAGCGCGGGGTCTTGACCATCTCGCCCGGGGTGAGGTCACCGAAGGTGCCGGCATGTGCGCCACCCTTGGGGGCCTCGAAGCCCTCGGGCAGCCAACCGGCCTCGGGGGCCTTCAGGAACAGGGCGGAGGCGGCGATCGTCACAAAGAAGATGACGCCGAGTGCCTTGAGGGCGCCAAAGATGCCCAGGCTCGGGATGAGCAGCGAGGCGAGTACCGGGGACAGCACGGCGGGACCGGCGGTCGAAGCGGCCAGGGTGATGCCGGAGGCGAGACCCTTCTTGTCGATGAACCACTTTTGGCCGGTGGTGAGCGCCGGGTTGTAGCCCAGACCGTTGCCGATGGCGGCGACGAGCGAGAACCACAGGTAGAACTGCCACGGCTCGGTGACGGTGCCGGACATGAACCAGCCCAGGCCGTAGCACACGGCGGCGGCGATCACGACGTTGCGCGGGCCGATCTTATCGGAGATGCGGCCGGCGAAGATACCCGTCACGGCCATGATGGTCTGAAAGACCGGGAAGGCCCAGGTAAGGGCGCTCGACCACTCGGGGTAGACGGCGAGCAGGTTCTTGCTCACGACGGAATACAGCGCGATGGAGCTGATGAAGAACATGGTGACGCACGCGGCGGAAAGCACGACGGCGCGACCCTTGTTGGAGTTGGTGGAAGCCATTGGACTCTTTCTAATCGATACGGAGGAGGAACAGGCGTGTCCGCGGGTCCTCCCTGTCGGGTTGGTTTACTGGTCAGTCGGCTTGGCGACGCCGGACTCATCGGACCAAAGCTCGACACCCTTGTTCTTGAGGTAGTTGTCGGCATAAGCGCGACGGCCTCCGGGCTTGGCGGTGAGGTCGCCCATCATGTTGGAGAAGCCGCCGTCGACTTTGATGGCGTCGCCGGTGGTAAAGTCCGAGCGCTTGGACGCCAGGAACATGACGGCGTTGGCGATATCGCTGACCTCGCCGATGCGGCGCGTGGCGATCAGACGGCTGCGGCTCTTTTCGACCTCGGGGTCGGCGTAGAAGTTGGCCGACATCGGGGTCTTAACGAAGCAAGGCTCGACGCAGTTGGAGCGGACGCCGTAGGGGCCCCACTCGGCAGCCAGCATCTTGGACATCATGTTGACGCCCGCCTTGGTGGAGCTGTACACGCCCGAGAACGTCTCGGGGGAGTGGCTGGCAACGGTCGAGATGTGCACCAGGCGGCCCTGGCCGGCCTTGATCATCTCGCGACCAAAGCGCTGCGAGGTGATGAAGTAACCGGTGAGATTGACGTTGAGCACCTGCTCCCAGTCGCTCAGCGGCAGGTCCTCCATGGCGGCGAAGCGCAGGATGCCGGCGGTGTTGACGAGAACGTCGACGCGGCCGAAGTCGGCGATGGTGGCGTCGACGGCGGCCTGAACCTCGGCCTCGTCGGTGGCGTTCATCTTGTAACCCTCGGCGTGGATGCCAAACTCGGCGGCGAGGTCGGCGGCAGCGGCCTTGACCTTTTCCTCGTCCAGATCGAGCAGGACGACGTTAGCGCCGTTGCGGGCGAACTCGCGGCAAATCTCGACGCCCATACCGCCGAGTGCGCCGGTCACGGCGCAGACATCGCCCTCGAGCTTAAGCCAGTTGCTCATAGGAACTTCCCTTCTTGTGCCTCCCGGTGGGTCGTTCCCATTAACCGACCCACGTGGTTTTCGCTGGTTATCGTATGCTTTGCATTTGCGCAGGTGAATTGCATATTTGTTAGAATGGCGTTAACCGTAGGTTTACACTGTGCGATGCAGATTATTCTCAATTGAGCGCGTGACCTGCGAAAACAACCCCCTGTGGCACCATGCGGTCACAGGCGCGAAAACGGGAGATTGACGTGTACGATCGACGACTCGAGGCCATATCGGCCGCCGCGGAGCTGGGAAGCTTCTCGCGTGCGGCGGCAAAGCTGCGCGTGTCGACGCCGGCGCTCGTCAAGCAGGTATCGGGTTTTGAGGCGGAGTTCGGTATTACGCTGTTCGAGCGCTCGCATTCGGGCGTCAAGGTGACGCCGGCGGGTGCTCTGCTGGTGGACGACGCGCGCTCGATCATGCGCCAGTCCGAGGACGCCCTGCGCCGTGCCCGACGTGCGGCGGGCGATGGCGGTGCCGTGCGCCTGGGCGTGTCGATGATGTGTCCGGGGCGCCAAACACTGTCGATGTGGACGGGCATCCACAATCTGGAGCCGTCGCTGCGATTTGAGATCGTGCCGGTAAGCGATCTCTATGACGAGCGCGAATCCGTCATGCGCAGCCTTGGTCGCGAGGTAGATGTGGTGCAGTCGAGTTTTTCGACCCCGCGCTGGGGCGACACCTGCCAAAAGCTCCGCATCGTCAACGTGCCGTTTTATATCGACGTACCGCGTACAAGCCCGCTTGCGCGCAAGAGTCGCATTACGGTCGCCGACTTGGAGGGCATGCGCCTGCGCGTGCTCCGTCACGGCAACGATGCCATGGACAGCCTGCGCATCGACCTGTTGGCCGACGGCGGCGTGGACGTGATCGATGTGGACAGCTTCGACTTTGCGCTCTTTAACGAGGCGGAGGAAAAGGGCGACGCGGTGCTCACCTGCGGGGCGTGGTCGGGGGTGCACCCGGCCTTTGTGGGCGTGCCGTTCCTGTGCGGTCGCGAGGTACCGGTCTTTCTGCACTACCCGCTCGAGCCCACCCTCCAAGTCCAAAAATTCGTGAACGCCATGGCCCAACTCCTCAAGTAGCTCACCTGGAACGGGACTTTTTGACTCCTTACAAAATGAGGCCCTGGCCAAACGGCCAGGGCCTCACCACTTCTTTTTAGGCTGCGAGAAAAGGCTGCGCGTAGGAGTTCCCCGAGGGAGACGGGGTGTTTGCTCCGCGCGCAGTTTCGCAGCGAAGCGAGAATGTTTGAGCACGGAGTAAACACCCCGTCTCCCTCGGGGAACTCCGTTGGGAGCGTTGGGGCTGTTTTGAGCTACTCCAGCTCAAACGCTCCGGTGTAGAGCTGGTAGTAATACCCGCGCTTGGCGATCAGCTCGTCGTGGTTGCCGCGCTCGATGATGCGGCCGTGGTCCAGGCAGATGATCGCGTCGGAGTTGCGCACGGTGGACAGGCGGTGTGCGATGACAAACGTCGTGCGGCCTTCCATGAGCTTGTCCATGCCGGCTTGCACGATAGCCTCGGTGCGGGTGTCGATGGAGCTCGTGGCCTCGTCCAGGATCATCGCCGGCGGATCGGCGACGGCAGCGCGTGCAATCGAAATCAGCTGGCGCTGGCCCTGCGACAGCTGGGCGCCGTTGCCGGTGAGCATGGTGTCGTAGCCGTCGGGCAGGCGGGTGATAAAGTCGTCCGCGCCCGCGAGCTTGGCCGCCGCGATGCACTCCTCGTCGGTGGCGTCCAGGTTGCCGTAGCGGATGTTATCCATCACGGTGCCGGTGAACAGGTTCACGTCCTGCAGCACCACGCCCAGTGAGCGGCGCAGATCGGCCTTGCGGATCTTGTTGACGTTGATGCCGTCGTAGCGGATCTTGCCGTCGGCGATGTCATAGAAGCGGTTGATGAGGTTGGTGATGGTCGTCTTGCCGGCACCGGTGGCGCCGACAAATGCGACCTTCTGGCCCGGCTTGGCAAACACAGACACGCCGTGCAGCACCTCGTGGTCGGGCGTGTAGCCAAAGTCGACGTTGTCCATGACCAGGTCGCCGCGCAGCGGCACGTACTCGATCTCGCCGGTTGCGCGGTGCGGATGTTTCCATGCCCACATGCCGGTGTGGTGGTCGGCCTCCTCGAGCTGCCAGGTATCGGGGTTCACCTGCGCGTTGACGAGCGTCACATAGCCTTCGTCGGCCTCGGGCTCCTCGTCGATGAGCTCAAAGATACGGTCGGCGCCGGCGAGGCCCATGACCACGGCGTTGATTTGCTGCGAGATCTGACCGATCTGTCCGCAGAACTGCTTGGTCATGTTGAGGAACGGCACCACGACGGCGATGGACAGCGCCATGCCCGAGATGCTCAGGTTGGGCACGCCCAGCGCCAGGCAAATGCCGCCTGCCAGTGCGACCAGCACGTAGAGCAGGTTGCCCAGGTTCATAAGGATAGGCATGAGGATGTTGGCGTACATGTTGGCCTTCTGCGAGACCTCGAAGAGCTTTTCGTTGCGCTCGTCAAAATCGGCCTCGGCGGCAGACTCGTGGCAGAATGCCTTGACGACCTTCTGACCGTTCATGACTTCCTCGATGTGGCCCTCGACCACGCCGAGCTCGGTCTGCTGCGCAATAAAGAAACGCGCGGAGTTGGAGCCGAGCAGCTTGGTCATAAAGGTCATAAAGGCGACGCCAACCACAATGACCAGGCACATCCACACGCTGTAGTACAGCATGATAAAGAATACCGTGACGATGACGATGGTCGTCATGAGCAGGTTGGGCAGCGACTGGCTGATCATCTGGCGCAGCGTGTCGATGTCGTTGGTGTAGTGGCTCATGATGTCGCCGCGCTGGTGCGTGTCGAAGTAGCGAATCGGCAGGTCCTGCATGCGGTTGAACATCTTCTCGCGCAGCTTCTCGAGCGAGCCCTGCGTGACGATGGCCATGGCGCGGTTCCAGAACAGTGAGGACAGGATGCCGACGCCGTAGATGCAGGCGAGGGTGGTCACGAGCTGTGCGATTTTGGGCTGTGCGGCTTCCCAATCGCCCGACTGCCACGATTCGCTAATAATCTGCAGGGCGCTCTGAAGGAAGGTCGCGCCGATGGAGTTGATGATGGCGCAGAGCACCACGCCGACGACGACGAGGGGCAAAAGCACGGGGTAGAAGCCAAAGAGCGTCTTGATGAGGCGCGACATGGTGCCACCCTTGCGGTTGAGCGCACGCTCGGCGGTCGTTGCCTTACTCATGTGCCTCGCCTCCTTCCTGGGTCTGGGCTTGCGTTACGGTCGTATCGGTGTTGGCCTCGACGGCCCCTTCGCCCTCGGCAGACATCTTGTTCTGCGAGGTAAAGGTTTCGCGGTAGATCTCGCTCGTCTTGAGCAGCTCGTCGTGGTTACCGATTTGAGCGATACGGCCGCCCTCCATGACGATGATGTGATCGGCGTCCTGCACTGAGCTGATGCGCTGGGCGATGATGAGCTTGGTCGTGTTGGGCAGATAGCTTGCCAGCCCTGCGCGAATCTTGGCGTCGGTCTTGGTGTCGACGGCGCTGGTGGAGTCGTCCAGGATCAAGATCTTGGGGCGACGCAGCAGGGCACGCGCAATGCACAGGCGCTGCTTCTGACCGCCGGAAACATTGGAGCCGCCCTGCTCGATCCAGGTGTCATAGCCCTTGGGGAAGCCATCGACAAACTCGTCGGCGCAGGCCAGATGTGCCGCCTCGCGGACCTCCTCGTCGGTGGCGTTCGGGTCGCCCCAACGCAGGTTCTCGGCAATCGTGCCGCTAAACAGCACGTTTTTCTGCAATACCATGGCCACTTGGTGGCGCAGAGCGTCCAAGTCGTAGTCGCGCACATCTACGCCGCCCACGCGCACGGTGCCTTCGGTGGCGTCGTACAGGCGGGCGATGAGGTTTACAAGCGTGGACTTGGCCGAGCCGGTGCCGCCGATGATGCCGATGGTCTCGCCGCTCTTAATGTGCAAGTCGATATCGTCAAGCGCCTGGCGCTTCGCATGCGCGGAATACTTAAAGCTCACGTGGTCAAAGTCGATGGAACCGTCGACAACCTCGAGCACGGGCTCGGCGGGATCGGCGATCGTGGGCTCGGCGGCAAGCACCTCGGTAATGCGGTGTGCCGATTCGTCGGCCATGGTCACCATGACAAAGATCATCGACAGCTGCATCAGGCTCATAAGGATCTGAAAGCCATAGGTAAAGATCGAGGAGAGCTGGCCCACGTCGAACAGCGTGCCCTGGCTCGTGATGATGAGCTTGGAGCCCAGGTAGATGATGACGACAAACGCGCCGTTGACGCAGATGTTCATCATGGGGTTGTTAAAGGCGAGCAGCTTCTCGGCGCGGGTGAAGTCCATCTGGACGTCGCGCGCGGCGGTCGCGAACTTCTCCTTCTCAAAGTCTTCGCGCACGTAGCTCTTAACTACGCGCATGCCGGTGACGTTTTCCTCGACGGACTCGTTAAGGGCATCGTACTTGTGGAACACGCGCGAGAAGATGGGGCGCACCTTAAAGATGATAAAGAACAGTCCAAAGCCCAGCAGCGGAATGATGACCAGGTAGACCATGGCGACGCTGCCGCCCATGATAAACGCCATGGTAAAGGCGAAGATCAATACCAGCGGCGCGCGCACGGCGATACGGATGATCATCATAAAGGCCTGCTGTACGTTGTTGATGTCGGTGGTCAGGCGCGTGACGAGCGAGGAGCTCGAGAACTCATCGATGTTGGCAAAGCTGAACGTCTGGATCTTGTAGAACAGGTCGTGACGCAGGTTCTTGGCGAACCCGCAGCTCGCATGGCTGCAGGTGACGCCGGCAGCGGCGCCAAAAGCAAGCGACGTCAGCGCGATGAGCACCAAAAAGCCTGCGGTGGGAAGCATCTCGGCTACGGTGGCGCCGTCTTTGATGGCGTCGATCAGGTTGGCGGTGATAAATGGAATCAGCATCTCGCAGAGCACCTCGCCAAGCACGAGCAGCGGCGTGGCAACGGTGACTTTCATATAGTCGCGGATGCTTCCCATGAGGGTTTTAATCATCCAGTTCCTCCCAGGTTACGCGGATTTTATCGAGCATTTCGGCGAGGTTCTCGCGCTCGTCGTGGGTGAGCGCGCTAAAGGCTCGTTCTCTAAAGCGGATGCGGGCCGCCTGGTCGATGCGGGCGTTTTCCCGGCCGGTTTCGGTCAGGCGAATGGTGAGTTGCCGTCGATCCTTGGGGTTACGGCTGCGCTCGATGAGACCGTTGAGCTCGAGCTTGGACAGGATCTCGGAAAGTGACCCCGGCTTGAGGTCAAAGTGCATGCCGAGCTCCTGCTGCGACATCTCGCCGCCGGGTTGCTTGGCCAGCAGGCAGATGATGGGTGCCTTGCCGGACACGCCTCCGCCATGAAAATGCATGTAATGGCCGCAAAAGCCCAGATTATTGAGGATGCGCTTGGCAAGCTTGTCTTCCGAGCTAACCGCTTCGGGTGCATCCGCCGACCGTGACGGGTCGCCGCCGGGCTCGTGCGAACAAAGGTTAAGAGGTTCATCGCACATGAATTCGTATCGCTCCTTTCTTTAGTTAGGTAGTGGGATTGTTTTGTGCCTAACTAATCTAGGAGTGGCCGACAGGAATGTCAAGGTACCAAACTTATTTAGTTACGGCGCTGCAAAAACATCGGGGTAGTCGTTGGGTGTTCCTATAGTTTTGTCAACCGTCGGGGCTACTCCCGGTAGGGCACCCGGTCGC
Organism: uncultured Collinsella sp.; assembly: GCA_902494935.1. Lineage (GTDB taxonomy): Bacteria > Actinomycetota > Coriobacteriia > Coriobacteriales > Coriobacteriaceae > Collinsella. Next base: position 59 of record CABUVH010000016.1, on the reverse strand, counting down.
GCATCACGGCGTATATCGCCCTGAGCCGCTTCCTCGCGACGGCCTTGAGCGCCCGCCCG
>CABUVH010000015.1 GCA_902494935.1 uncultured Collinsella sp. | reverse complement strand
TAATGTGGCCTTCGTCTTGCGCAGGACTGCCCGAGCAGGCAATCAAATATATTGCGGGCGGGCACGCGGCCCAGTCGGCTTTACGACAGCGCAATACCGCCGAGCCAGCCCCAGCGCACGCCAGAGCCAGTGCCATAGAAGCTAATAAACGAGTCAAGCGACTTAGACGTAATGGCGCCCTCGTTGCTCATAACGATGCCGCCGCCAACGTAAATGCCCACGTGGCCATAGATCAGGCCCGGTATGCCGGTACCGCTATGCGATGAGTCGGCAACAATCATGCCCACCTGCAGCGCCGAGCGGTCGGAGCTATAGCACCAGGCGTTAAACATATCGCACGCGTTACCGCCAAAGTAGCCAACGCCGGCGTTACGGAAGACATTGGTAACCCACGCCGCGCACCAGTTCTGACCCGGCGAAGGCGTGGAGTAGCACGCGTTGACGACGGCCTGCTGCTTGCCCGAGCCGGCATTCTGCTGCGGAGTTCCGGGCGCGTACGATCCACCACCCGAGCTCGAACCACCCGAGTAGGAATTGTTCTTGTTCGCGGCGGCCGCGGCAGCGGCGGCCTTCCTGGCAGCCTCCTCAGCCTGGGCGGCAGCGAGGATCTCGGAATCGCGCTGAGCCATGAGCTCCTTGACGTCGTCGGAAAGACCGCTCAGCACGGTCTGGACCTCTTGCTGCTTGGCCTGCATGTCCTGCATCTGGGCAGTCTGCTGGTCCTTGAGCTTCTCCAAGTCGTCCTTCTGCGACTCAAGCTCGGTCTTTTGCGCATCGAGCTCTTCCTGGATGGCCTGAATGTCCTCGATGGCGTCGCGGTCGCTCTTGTTGATCTTCTCAACATAGTGCGCATTGGCGACGAGTTCCTCAAACGAACCCGAGGCGAGCAGCAGCGACAGGATGTTGGTGCCGCCCGACTTATAGCTGGCGGAAACGCGATCGGAAAGATCGCCGCGCTTCTTTTTGAGCTCGGCCTTCTTTTCGTCAATCTGCGCCTGCGTGCTGTCAATCTGGCCCTGTACGCCCTCGATATCGTTGAGGGTCTGGGCGTTCTTGTTGGCCAGCGCCGCGTATTCATTTGCGATGCTGTCGAGCTGGGCCTGGACCTCGTCAAGCTGAGCCTGGGCCGCATTGAGCTTGTCGGTGGTTTCCTTGGTGGCCTCCGCAGCATGGGCGCGAGCGGGCAGACCAAAAAGAACGGCTGCAGAAGCTACGCCGAACAGGGCCTTGAGGGCAGTGCGACGCGAAAGCTCCTGGGAAAGGATGGAATCGCTGTTTGGTGACATATCTACTCCGTTACATGTTTATTTATATGTCGCTCAACTCATACATATTAGCGTACATCCGGCGCATCCCAACGATTTCCACGAACGGCAGCAAACCGTATGGTCGGCGGCTCGTATGCAAACGTCAAAGTCGAGGGTATGCCCACGCCAAACATTTCAATGAGTACGTTAGCATGTTCATCTGCTTTTCCTGCCCTGCACGTTTTGGGTGCCCCTGCCTGCGCTATACTCCCCTGAAGAAGTGTTCCTGATTCGATAGGAGACTACATGTCCAAAGCACTCGACCCCAAAGACACCTGCGTCCTCGTAACCGGTGGCGCCGGCTTTATCGGCTCGCACACCGTCGTTCAGCTGCTCGAGGGCGGCTACCAGGTCGTCATCGTCGATGATCTCTCCAACTCCAGCGCCGTCGCCGTCGACCGCGTCAAGACCATCGTGGGCGAAGAGGCTGCCAAGAACCTCACCTTCTACGAGGCCAACGTGCTCGACCGCGAGGCCATGAACAAGATCTTCGACACCCATCAGATCGACCGCGTCATCCACTTCGCCGGCTTTAAGGCCGTCGGCGAGTCGGTGAGCAAGCCCGTCGAGTACTATCACAACAACATCGAGAACACCCTGGTGCTCATCGACGTCATGCGCAACCATGGCTGCAAGTCCATCATCTTCTCGAGCTCCTCGACCGTCTACGGCGATCCGGACAACCCGCCCGTCACCGAGGAAGACCCCAAGAAGCCCGCGACCAACCCCTATGGCTGGACCAAGTGGATGATTGAGCAGATCCTTATGGACGTACACACCGCCGACCTCGAGTGGGACGTCGTGCTGCTCCGCTACTTCAATCCCATCGGCGCCCATCCGTCGGGCCTGATCGGCGAGGACCCCAAGGGCATCCCCAACAACCTGGTGCCCTATGTCGCGCAGGTTGCCGTGGGCAAGCTCGAGGCCGTTCAGGTCTTTGGCAACGACTACCCCACGCCCGATGGTACCGGCGTTCGCGACTACATCCATGTGTGCGATCTGGCCTCGGGCCACGTTGCCGCCCTCAACTGGATGAACGGCAAGACCGGCGTCGAGATCTTTAACCTGGGCACCGGCACCGGCACCTCGGTGCTCGAGGTCGTCGCCGCCTTCTCCAAGGCCTGCGGCAAGGAGCTGCCCTATGTGATTCGCGAGCGCCGTGCCGGCGATATCGCCGCCAACTGGTGCGATGCCTCCAAGGCCGAGCGCATGATGGGCTGGAAGGCTCAGTACGACATCGCGGATATGTGCCGCGATAGCTGGAACTGGCAGAGCCACAACCCCAACGGCTTCGCCGACGCCGAGTAGCAAAAACCTACATACCGCTCTTGCCCCGATCTCACGTTGTGAGGTCGGGGCTTTTTCATGGCATGTAACCATTCGCCGAAAATCGACCAACTTTTTTATCTTGCCTGTACATGTTTAAACAACATGTTTTACAATAGGCGTATCGAATCAGAACATCGGAGGCGGACTGCACATCCATCGGCAGGCCGACCCCACAACAAGAAGGTTGGTGAGCGCATTCATGGAGCGTGCAAGCGGCGTCCTCATGCCCGTCTCATCTCTGCCCGGACCATACGGAATCGGCGGCTTTGGCTGGAATGCCTACGACTTCGTCGATTTTCTCGCCTCGTGCAAACAACATTACTGGCAGATTCTGCCCCTTACGACGACCAGCTATGGCGATTCGCCCTATCAGTCGTTCTCGGCCCGCGCGGGCAACCCCAACTTTATCGACTTTGCCGAGCTTATCGAGGCAGGGTATCTGGAGCAGCGCGATATCGATGGCGTGTATCTGGGATCCGATCCCAGCAATGTCGACTACGGCGCTATCTTTGGCGGCCGCCGTCAGATTCTCGACCGCGCCGCTGAGCGCTTTGCTGCCGACAAGCCGGCCGATTTCGATGACTTTATCCAGGCCAACGAGGACTGGCTCATCCCCTACTGTGAGTTCATGACCGTCAAAGAGGAGTGCGGTCTCAAGGCATTTTGGGAGTGGCCCGCGGAGCTCCGCACCCGCGGCGAGGCTTCCGCCAAGGTCTGCGCCGACCATCCGGCGCGTATGCTCTACCACCAGATGACACAGTACTTCTTCGATCGCCAGTGGAGCCGCCTCAAGGCCTATGCCAACGAGCGCGACATTCTCATCATCGGCGACCTGCCCATCTATGTCTCGCGTGACTCCGTCGAGATGTGGGCGACGCCTGAGCTCTTTAAGATCGACGCCGCCGGCAATCCCGTGAGCGTCGCCGGCACGCCGCCCGACCAGTTCTCGGCCACCGGCCAGTACTGGGGCAATCCCATCTACGACTGGGACGCCATGGAGGCCGACGGTTTCTCCTGGTGGGAGGGCCGCATCCGCGCCGCCCTCGACATGTACGATGTCATCCGCCTGGATCACTTCCGCGGCTTCGAGGCCTATTGGGAGGTGCCGTTCTCCTCACCCGATTCGTCCTACGGTTCGTGGACGCAGGGCCCCGGCCTCAAGTTCTTCAAGACGCTCGAGGAAAAGCTCGGCACGCTGCCCATCATCGCCGAAGACCTGGGCTTCCTCACCCCCGGCGTCATCGACATGCGCGACAACTCGGGCTTCCCCGGCATGAAGATCTTGCAGTTCGCCTTTGAGGGTACCAACTCGTACTACCTGCCGCACAACTACATTGCCAACACCGTCGCCTATGTGGGCACGCACGACAACGAGACGGCGCGCGGTTGGTTTGAGGGAACGGCCACCCCGCGCCAGCGCGAACAGGCGGCCCTGTACACCCACCAGCAGGCAGGCGAGTCCATGGCCGATGCACTCAACCGCACCATCGCCGCCAGCGTGAGCGATACCTGCATCTACACCATGCAGGACCTGCTCAATCTGGGCAACGAGGCGCGCATCAACACCCCCGCCACCCTGGGCGGCAACTGGACCTGGCGCATGCTCGATGGCGCCATCACCCGCGAGCTCGAGCACAAGCTCACCGACTGGACCGAAACCTACTTCCGCATCCCGTCGGAAGCCGAAATTGAGCTTCCCCAATAGGAGCCACCGCGCCCGACCCCACCTCACCGTGCGGACGCGACCGCTTTTCCCGCGCGAGGCCACCCCAATCCCCTCGCGCGGGCTTCTTTTGAATTTCTGACATGTAGTCAACTCACCACAGGAGGAAACATGCCCCGCATCAATCTTGCGGCTCTTGCCGAGCAGTCCTTTGGAACCTCGCTCGAGCAGCTCGATGACCGTCGTATTTATAAGCTGCTGGTCAAGCTCGTGCAGGAACGCTCTGCTGCCTGTCCCCTCAACAATGGCAAGAAAAAGCTCTACTACATCTCTGCCGAGTTTTTGATCGGCAAGCTGCTCATCAACAATATGATCGACCTTGGCATCTATGACGAGGTTAAGGACCAGCTCACCGCCGCGGGCCACGACCTCAACAAGGTCGAGGAGTTTGAAGTCGAGCCTTCGCTCGGCAACGGCGGCCTGGGCCGTCTGGCCGCATGCTTCTTGGATTCCATCGCCACGCTGGGCCTTACCGGCGACGGCGTGGGCCTCAACTACCATTACGGCCTGTTCCGCCAGCGCTTTGTCGACAACCAGCAGAAGGCCGTCCCCGACGAGTGGCTTGGCGAGCAAGACATCCTGATTGACGACGACCGCTCCTACACCGTCGAGTTCGGTGATTTTGCCGTTACTTCCAAGCTCGTCAACATCGATGTGCCCGGTTATGGCCAGCCCACCAAGAACCGCCTGCGCCTGTTCGACCTGGCAAGTGTCGACGACGGCCTGGTCCCCGGCAGCTCCATCGACTTCGACAAGACCGAGATCGCCAAGAACCTCACCTTGTTCCTCTATCCGGATGATTCCGACGAGCAGGGCCGCCTGCTTCGCATCTACCAGGAATACTTCATGGTGAGCAACGCCGCCCAGCTCCTGATCGACGAGGCCATCGAGCGCGGCAGCAACTTGCACGACCTGGCCGACTACGCCGTAGTCCAGATCAATGACACGCACCCCACCATGGTCATCCCCGAGCTCATTCGCTTGCTCACCACCAAGCACGACATCGAGTTTGACGAGGCCGTGACCATCGTGCGCTCCATGGTCGCCTACACTAACCACACGATTCTTGCCGAGGCGCTCGAGAAGTGGCCGCTCACCAGCCTGCAGAAGGTCTCCCCTGCCATCGCCGACATTATCGTCAAGCTCGACGAGGTCGCCAAGGCCGAGCACGACGACCCGCGTGTCGCCATCATCGACGAGTACGACACCGTCCACATGGCCCACATGGACATCCACTTTGGCTTCTCCATCAACGGCGTCGCCGCACTCCACACCAAGATCCTGGAGGATACCGAGCTCCATCCGTTCTACGAGATCTATCCCGAGAAGTTCTCCAACAAGACCAACGGCATCACCTTCCGCCGTTGGATCCATGGCGCCAACCCCGCGCTCGCCAGCCTGCTCGACGATGTAATCGGCACCGATTGGCGCAGCACCGGCGACCTGAGCAAGCTTGCCGAGTTCGTTGACGACAAAGGTGTTCTTGAGCGCTTGGCTGCCACCAAGACCGAGGCCAAGGCCATCATGCGCGAGTTTATGGCGCTCGAGCAGGGTGTGACCATTCCCTCCAACGCCATCATCGATGTTCAGGTCAAGCGTATCCACGAGTACAAGCGCCAGCAGATGCTCGCGCTCTACATCATCTGGAAGTACCTCGATATCAAGAACGGCAACAGACCTAAGCACCCCGTCACCATCATCTTTGGCGGCAAGGCGGCGCCTGCCTACACTATCGCGCAGGACATCATCCATCTGATCTTGACGCTGTCGCAGTGGATTGCAAACGACCCCGACGTAGCTCCCTACCTGCAGGTTGTCATGATCGAGAACTACAACGTCACCGCCGCCGAGCGCGTGATCCCCGCCGCTGATATCTCCGAGCAGATCAGCCTGGCCTCCAAGGAGGCGAGCGGCACATCCAACATGAAGTTCATGCTCAACGGCGCCCTAACCCTGTGCACGCTCGACGGCGCCAACGTGGAGATTGCCGAGCTCGTGGGCGACGAGAACATCTATACCTTTGGTGCCTCGTCCAAACAGGTCGAGCAGCTCTATGCCGACGGCACCTATGACGCCGGTGTGCTCTACCGCAAGCCCGGTATCAAGCTGCTGGTGGACTTTATCACCAACCCCGCCTTTATGGCGACCGGCAACGCCGAGCGCCTGCAGCGCCTGCACGACGACATTAAGGGCAAGGACTGGTTTATGGCCCTGCTCGACATCGAGGAGTACATCCAGACCAAGGAGCGCGTGCTGGCCGACTATGAGGACCAGGACACCTGGATGCGCAAGACGCTCATCAATATTGCCAACGCCGGCACCTTCTCGTCCGACCGCACCATCTCCCAGTACAACGACGAGATCTGGCACCTGAACTAATTTCGCTTCCCTTACCCATCCTCTTGAGAAACGGAGTCGTGGCGACACGGCTCCGTTTTTTGTGCCCGCACGTTACCCTGTGACCCGACTCGGCCAAACAATCTCGATCTGTAACAACTACTCGGTAAAAACGGTCCCAGCTGTTACAGATTGAGACATACCGGCCCCTCCCCTTGGGTTTATCTCGATCTGTAACATCTAGCAGCTGAAATTCACCTTTGGTGTTACAGATTTAGATGAAATGGTTAGCTCAGCGGAACCGTCTCGATCTGTAACATCTAACGTCCGAAATCAGCCTCACCCGTTACAGATCGAGACAAACGACCGGTCAGACAGCCCCAACACAAAGAAAGGCTCCCCTCTCGCCCAGTGGACGGGAGGGGAGCCTTATATGTGACCGCGGCAAAAGGATGGCAATACCGCAGTCGCCCAAAGGGAGGGCCTGGATGCACCGGGCCTAGATAAGGTTCTTGCCAGAGACCTTATCGAAGAGGTGGGTCGCGTTCTTCTCGAACTTGAACCAGATGGTGTCGCCAGCCTTGAGCGCGCCCTTGGCCTCGAGGTCGACGACGGGGATAATCAGAACAAACTGGCCGTCGGGAGCGGTCACGTGGACATGCTCGGTCGAGCCCATGAGCTCGGTCACCTCGACGGTACCCTGGAGCGCGCCCTCCTCGCCCTTGTCAGCAAGCAGGATCTGCTCGGGACGCACGCCGGCCGTAATCTCCTTCACGTCGCCGCCGTCCCAGTTGAGGGCAAGTTGAGCGCAAGTCTCGGGGGCGAGTGCCACGTTCATATCCTCGGTCTTGACGGTAAAGCCGTTGCCCGAGCGCACCAGCTGGGCATCGAAGAAGTTCATCTGCGGCACGCCGATGAAGCCGGCGACGAAGATGTTCGCGGGATGGTTGAAGACCTCCTGCGGCGTGGCGATCTGCTGGACGACGCCGTCCTTCATGACCACGATACGGTCGCCAAGGGTCATGGCCTCGGTCTGGTCGTGAGTAACATAAATGAACGTGCCCTTGATCTCGTGGCGCAGCTTGATGAGCTCGGCACGCATCTGGTTACGGAGCTTGGCATCCAGGTTGGACAGCGGCTCGTCCATCAGGAAGACCTTGGGGTCACGCACGATGGCGCGGCCGATGGCGACGCGCTGGCGCTGGCCGCCCGAAAGCGCCTTAGGCTTGCGGTCGAGATACTCGGTGATACCCAAGATCTCGGCAGCGGAGCGAACCTTGCGGTCGATCTCGTCTTTGGGAACCTTCTTGAGCTCAAGCGTAAACGCCATGTTCTCGTACACCGTCATGTTGGGGTACAGAGCGTAGCTCTGGAACACCATGGCGATGTCGCGGTCCTTAGGAGCGACGTCGTTGACGCGCTTGCCGTCGATGAGCACATCGCCTGAGGTGATGTCCTCCAGGCCGGCGACCATGCGCATCGTCGTGGACTTACCGCAGCCAGAGGGGCCAACGAGGACGATGAACTCCTGGTCGTGAACGGTGAGGTTGAAGTCCTCTACAGCGAGCACACCGTCCTCGGTAACCTTGAGGTTGTGCTTCTTCTCCTCGGTCTTCTTCTTTTTGCCAAAGAAGCCCTTCTTTTTGGACTCGTTGTTGGGATACACCTTCTGAACATGTTTGAGAACGATCTCGGCCATGTCTCTACCTTTCGATATGCGGCGCCACACTGAGGGGCGCCGCAGAAACTTGCAAAACAGTTACGGCATCAGCCCTTGACGGCACCTGCCACCACGCCGTCGATGATGTACTTCTGGCAGAGGATGTACATGATGACGATGGGGATAACGACCATCATGATGCAGGCCATCATGGGGCCGAGCTCGACGTGGCCGTAGCCGCCGCGGAAGTACTGGATCAAAATAGGAATGGTCTTGTACTTGGTGGAGTCGAGCGTAAGGTAGGGCAGAAGATAGTCGTTCCAGACCCACATGGTCTCGAGGATGCCGACCGAAAGATAGGTGGGCTTCATGATGGGAAGGACGATCTTAAAGAACACCTGGACCGGGTTGCAGCCGTCGATCATGGCCGCCTCTTCGATCTCGAGCGGAATGTTCTTTACAAAGCCGGCGAACATAAAGACCGCCAGGCCCGCGCCAAAGCCGAGGTAGATAAAGCAGATGTTGAACGGCGTGTTGAAGCCGATGCGGTCCGCCAAATTGGACAGCGTGAACATGAGCATCTGGAACGGTACGACCATCGAGAAGACGAACAGGTAATAGAAGAAGTTCGAGATCTTGCTGTTGACACGAACCACGTACCAAGCGCACATGGAGCAGCACACCAAAATCAGCACGACCGACGTGACCGTGATGATGAGCGAGTACATAAATGCCGAGGCAAAGCCCTGCTCGTTAAGAGCGTGCAAGTAGTTTGCGAGGCCGTTGAACGTCTCGGGCGTGAGCAGATCGAATGCCGTGGTGGTGCTGATTGCGGTCGCTTTCTTAAAGGAATTGAGCGCAATCATGAACACGGGGTAGATCCACGCGAGCGACAGAATCGTAAAGAAGATCGAGAGCGCGCGGTTGATAACCTTATCGCGTTTCATTACTGCTGCACCTCCTTGGACCTCGTGGCCTTAAGCTGAATCATGGAGATGGCTACGACCAGGATGCAGAAGATAACTGCCTTGGCCTGACCGATGCCCTGCCATGCGATACCGGCACGCGAATAGAATGTGTTGTAGATGTTCAGGGCGAGCATCTCGGTGGAGTGCGCGGGGGCGCCACCGGTAAGGGCGAGGTTCTGGTCGAACAGCTTAAAGCCGTTGGTGATGGACAGGAACAGGCAGATGGTGATGGTCGGCATCAGGTTAGGAATCTTAACCTTCCAAAACGTCTGCCATGCCGTGGCACCGTCGACCTTGGCGGCCTCGATGTAGTCGGACGGAATGGACTGCAGACCAGCAATATAGATGATCATCATGTAGCCGACCTGCTGCCACAGGGTCAGGATGATAAGGCCCCAGAAGCCAGCAGCAGAGTTAAGGGCGATGAGCTGGGCACCCACGTTGGAGAGCAGGCAGTTGATCAGAATTTGCCAAATGTAGCCCAGCACAATGCCGCCGATCAGGTTCGGCATAAAGAAGATCGTACGGAAGATGTTGGTGCCCTTGAGCGCCTTGCGGGTGAGCGCCTGCGCGATGGCGAGGGCAATCACGTTGATGAGCACCGTCGACAGGAAGGCAAACGCCACCGTAAAGAAGAACGACGTGGCAAACTGCGGATCGGACAGTGCGCGCACGTAGTTCTCGATACCGACAAAATGCGTGTTGTTAATGGTAATAAACTGGCAGAACGAGAGATAGAAGCCCTGGATAAAGGGAATCACGAACCCGATCATAAACGCCAGGCACGTGGGCAGCATAAAGAGCGGCCACCAGCGCTTGAGTGCTTTGCCCATAAAAGGGTCCTTTCAATATGCAGGGGGCGGGCAAACCAACGTCTGCCCGCCCCCTGTCGCTAATCAGATAGCTTGGGCAGCAACTGCTTACTCGGAAGCAGCCTTCTCGGTCTTCCAGCCATCGACGAAGGCGTTCTTGACGCCGTCCCACTTGCTGTTGTCGGCAGCATAGGCGATCAGAGCCTGCTTGAGGTTCTTCTTCCACTCCTCAGAGGGGATGTAGACGAAGTCCCAAGCAACGGTCTTCTTGCCGTCCTTGGCCATGGCAACGGCCTGCTGCGAGAAGACGTTGGTGGTTTCCTTGGCGCTCTTGAACGGGGCGGTCAGACCCATCTTGTCAGCGATGATGCTGGTGGCGGTGTCAGAAGTGACGCACCAATACATGAAGTCCTCGGTGGCCTTCTGGGCATCCTCGGAAGCCTGGGAGCTGACGCACCAGTAGTTCTCGCCGCCGGAGCACAGGCCCTGGTTCTCCTCGCCGTCAACGCCGATGTAGATCGGCAGCATGCCGAGCTGGTCGTCGGTCATACCGGCCTTGGTGAGGTCAGCGTAGGCCCAAGAGCCGTTCTGATAGAAGACGGCCTTGCCGGTTGCGAACTCGTTGGTGGCGTCGTCGCCGGTCTTGGAGGCAAGCTGCGAAGGATCGCAGGTGGAGTCGGTGATGTACAGGTCGAAAATCTGCTTGAAGTTGTCGAGATACTCGCCCTTGATCTCGTCGTCCTCCTGGTTGTGCTCCTTCTCGAACTCGTAGTAGAGCGGGAGGTTGGCGAGGTGGGTGGTGTAGCGCCAGCTGGAGGAGTCATCCATGCCGGCAGAAGTGAAGGCACCCTCAACGCCAAGCTCGTCCTTGCGAGCCTGAATGTCGTCAGCGCAAGCCTTCAGCTTGTCGAAGGAGTTGATGTCCTCGGCCTTGTAGCCAGCCTTCTCGAGCAGCTGCTTGTTGTAGATGATGCCGTAGCTCTCCTGGACCCAGTCGATACCCAGATCCTTGCCGTCGGACTGCAGAGCCAGGGAGTCGTCAATGAGCTCACCACGGAGCTTGGTATCGGACAGGTCGGCGCAGTAATCCTTCCAGTTCTTAAGACCGGTGGGGCCGTTGACCTGGAACAGGGTCGGAGCGGAGCTCTTGGACATCTCGGACTTGAGCTTCTCCTCGTAGGTGTTGGAGGCGGCGGTCACGATCTTGACCTCAACGCCCTTCTCCTTCTTATAGGCCTTGGCGATCTCCTTCCACTCCTTGTCGACCTCGGGCTTGAATTGGAGGAAGTAGACCTCGGCAGCGTCACCAGAAGCAGAGGAGCCGGAGCCGGCAGAACCACCGCAGCCCACGAGACCCAGACCAAGAACCGCAGCCGCGGAACCAGCAAAGCCCAGGAACTGCCTTCTGCTCATTTCGTTCTTCATTACAATCCACCCTTTCACACCGTGGCGGCACCCTTTGCCGCCGCCTTCGGAGATTGGCTCGGGGACTTTGCCCCTTTTGCTGATTTGTACAATACGCTATTTGGCTAGTTGTTTGAACAAGTATTACTAGAGCGGTAGAAAAACATCGGTGAACGGTAATTTCAACTTGATACTTGACAAGTTTTGTATAAACAATTATTTGTTATCGAATGTAGAGAAAACGCCCGGTCAAGCCGATGCATCGTCGGTTTGACCGGGCGTTTTCTCTTTGAGGCCATGAGTCTCGTCAGGCTGCGAGCTAGCCGGCTATCGCTTGGAATTGACGCGGTAATGGAAGATCTCGGGGTGTGTGCGAGTGTGCGTCACCTCAAACAAGATGCCATCCGAGGTGTACGACTGACTCTCCATGACGGCAACGCAGTTGTATTTGCCGAGGTCAAGATAGCTGCAGTCCTCATCGTTGGCGAGCTCGACACTCACCGTACGACGGCTCGCCATCACTTTGACACCGCGCTTGTGCTCCAGATAGCCGTAAATAGAATCTGCCGCGATCTCGGGAGTCAGGCCCTTGGCGATCGACGCCAAAAAATAGCCATGGTCCACTTGGCGCGCGTTGCCGTTGAGGCTTCGGACACGCACTACGCGAATAAGCTCCTCGCCCACCCTAAAGCCCAGGCGACAAGAGAGCTGCTCGGTGCAAATCAAATGTTCAAAGGACTTAACGACCGTCGATGCAACGGCATTGTTGCGCTTTGCAAACTCGCCAAACGACTCAACCTCTTCGAGTGCGCCCAACATGTCGGTTTCGCCCTTAAGCCAAATAACGCGCACGCCCTTGCCGTGTATGGGCTGCACAAACATCCCGTCGGCCAGCATGCTCAAAGCGCGGCGGACGGTATTGCGCGTGCAGCCAAATTCCGCGGTCAGCTCGGCTTCGGTTGGCAGCATCTCCTGAAACGCATAGGTCCCATTAATGATGCGCGAGCGTATTTCTCGGTAGATTCCTTCGTATATCGCTTTTGGCATTGTTTCACCTCTACATTATTCATTTCCGGCTAGGCACGATAGCATTTCTTAAAGTTGTTTAAACCGAATATCGGTGAAGCGACAGGATTTAGCCGTTGACGGTTTCTGTCATGCCCAAATCGGTTTCGCTCAAAACTGCCGGTACGACACTCGTCTGGTCCTCTACAATGAATCCATTGTTTAAACGTTTCCCCACGCGCAACGCGCCTCGATATTCGGAAGGCAGAACATGCTGCAAAAAATCCAACGCTTTGGCGGGGCAATGTTCGCGCCCGCCATGCTGTTTTCTATATCAGGCCTCATGGTCGGCGTCTCCGCTCTCGCAACGACTGCGGACATCGTCGGCGATCTCGCCGTATACGGAACCCCTTGGTACGCTTTTTGGACCATCATCCAGCGCGGCTCGTGGACGGTCTTTAAACGCCTCCCGCTCCTTTTTGCCGTAGCGCTGCCCATCGGTCTTGCCCAAAAACAACCGGCTCGTTGCTGCCTCGAGGCTCTCGTCGCCTATTTTGCCTACTGCTTCTTTTTGAGCGAGATCATTAAGCTGAGCGGAGACAATCTTGGACTTAAGTACCCGTCGTCTTTGACCTCCGCTAGCGGCATCACCATCATCGACGGCATCAAGACGCTCGACACCGGCATTATCGGCCCGCTGGCGGTATCGGCAACCGTCGTCGCCATCCATGACCGCTTCTACGATGCCAAGGTTCCCGATTGGCTCGGCACCTTCTCGGGCTCCTCGCTGGTCTACCTCATCAGCTTTTTTGCCGTGTTTGCCCTTGCCGCTATCTCGGCCGCCATCGTGCCCTCCGTATACGCAATGACCGAAACGCTGCGCCATGCACTTACGAGCGTCGGCCCCTTTGGCGTGGGCATCTTTGTGCTTTTGGAGCGAGCGCTCGAGCCCATGGGGCTGCACCACCTGCTCTACATGCCGATCTACTACGACAACCTGGTCATTAACGACGGCATCTACGCCACGTGGAGCAGCTTGCTCCCCATCCTCTCCCATAGCACGCGCCCCCTTAATGAACTTGCGCCGTGGGCCGGTTTTACCGCCACCGGCTGGGTCAAGCTCTTTGGCCTTCCCGCCATCGCAGCCGCGTTCTACTCCACCGCAAAACCAGAGCGCCGCGCCGGCCTTAAGGTCATCCTTTTGCCCGCCATCGTCGCCTCGGTGGTTTGCGGCGTTACCGAGCCACTCGAGTTTCTCTTTATGTTCACCCACCCCGGGCTCTTTTTGCTCTACGCCGTCTTATCGTCTTGCCTTGCCACAACCATGAATCTCTTTGGCATCGTCGGCATCTTCTCGGGCGGCCTCATGGAGATGGCAGCCTTCAACTTTATTCCGCTCATGCGCACGCATGCCGGTGCCTATCTTTTGGCGCTCGGTATCGGCCTTGCCTTTAGCCTCATCTTTTTTGTTAGTTTTCGAGCACTCATCTTGGTCTATGACCTTAAGACACCGGGCCGCGAGGATCATGTTGCCAATCGCGCGGCAATCGATTGTTTAACGGGAAGCGACTTTGCCAAAGAGCAATCCCCCAATGACGAGGTCGATAGTCGATCCGATCAAGATCACGTCCTCGCTGAGCGGGTAATTCAGCTTTTAGGTGGCGTTGGCAATATCGTGGGCGCAACCAACTGCGCCACGCGCCTGCGCGTCGAGGTCGCAGACCCTTCCATCGTTGCAGATAACGCGTCGTTTGTCGCGGTGGGCGCCAAGGGCCTCATCATTACGGGCAAGACCGCCCAGGTGGTCATCGGCATCTCCGTTCCCCGCGTTAAAGAGCATTTTGACCAGATCATGGGCCTCGAGCCGGAATTTGTGCCCACCACCTCGGCCTCCCCTGCCGCCAGCGCAGCCCATAAGCGCGGCGATATCTGCTTCTTCGATATCGACGGAACGCTCGCCTGGCAAGACCCCAGGCTCGCCCAAGACCTTCCCGAAGACGAGCGGGACCTCTCCCCCTATCCCAACGAGGCGGTTTCGCAGGCAATCCGCGATTTCGCCGCAAACGGCAACATGGCCTTTATCTGCACAGGGCGCACCCTCAGCTGCATCCATCCAAAGCTGCTCGAGCTGCCCTGGACCGGCATCGTCTGCCTCGCGGGTGGCTATGTCGAACTTGAGGGACACGTGATTCGCGATTTGGCGATGACGCCCGGCATGCTGCAGCGCCTTGCCCCCTATCTTGAGCAGTCGGGCGAGGTCATCCGCTTTGAGGGTCTTAACGGTGTCGTGCGCATGAGTATCGATGCCCCCGATACTCCCGGATACGCGCGCACCCTGGGCGACGCAGTCACGCAGCTGCAACATTACAGTGCCTACAAGATCTTGATGTCTACATCGCTCGCCAACCGCATCGCTCAAGATAAGGCACTTGAGCCGCTGCTGTGCTTTAACGAGCTCGAACTCGAGGTAACCGAAATCTCGCCCCGCGAATGCACGAAGCGCGGGGGCATCCAGTCTGTACTCGACGCCCTCGATCCCCACCACGGAACCGTATACGGCATCGGCGACGCCAGCAATGACGTCTCGCTGATGAACGCCGTCGATGTCGGCATTGCGATGGGCAACGCACCGGACTATCTCAAGGATAAGGCCGATTACGTGACCGACACCGTCGATCACGACGGTGTCGTTGCGGCGCTCGAGCATTTTAGGCTGATTTAGGCGCGCTCCATCAAACGCACGCCCGTTGTCCTAAATCGCCAAAACTGCCGCGCCAAACGCCCTGATGTGGCAATATGTTGTCTGCATATTGCATCAATGCAACCTCAGAAAGAATGCGAGAACCCGTGTCCAGTCCGTTTACCAGCTTTTTAGCCCAGCACTTTGACCAGATTAACGACTATCTGGCCACGTTCTTTGACGGACAGGCGACCTCTGCCGATATCGAGCGCTACCTGTATGCGCCGCTCTCGGCTTTTACGGCCAACGCCGGCAAGCGCCACCGCCCGCTTATCTGCATGCTCGCCGCAACCGCAGTGGGCGGTAGCTTTGAGAGCGCCCGCAGCGCCGCGGCAGCCATCGAGCATTTCCAGTCGGGCGCGCTGATCCACGACGACATCGCCGACAACGGACAGCTTCGTCGAGGCAAGCCCTGCATGCACCTTACCGAGGGCACGGGCCTTGCCATCAATTGTGGCGACCTGGCGCTCACCATGGTCACCAAGACGGTTCTCGACGACCCTACGCTGGAGTCCGACGTGAAGCTGCGCGTGCTCCACGAGCTTACCGAGATGATCGTCCGCACCATCGAGGGCCAAGCGCTCGACCTGGGTTGGGTCCGTGACGGGCGCTTTGATATCTCGGTTGATGACTACCTGGACATGGCGACGCACAAGACCGCGTTTTACAGCGGAGCCACGCCGCTTGCCACCGGAGCCATTATCGGCGGCGGCAGCGATGAGCAAATCGAAGCGCTGCGCGCCTTTGGCCTGCACACAGGCCTCGCCTTTCAGATTCAGGACGACCTGCTCAACCTTGTCGGCACTAAGGAAGCCGCCAACAAGGACTTCCGCACCGACATCACCGAGGGCAAGCGCACGCTTGTCGCCGTACACGCCCTCTCTGATGAGCGCCACCACGACGAGGTCGAGGCGATTCTTTCCTCAGGCACCGATGATCCCGCGCAGCTCACACGCGCCGTGGAGATCTTCCAGGAGACCGGCTCCATCGATTACGCCCACACTTACGCGCTCGACCTGACCGCTAAGGCCAAAGCGGCCATCGAGAACGTTGAGCTTGATCCGCACGCACGCGAGCTGTTCCTCTCCATGGCAGATTTCTTTGTGGAGCGCCTTAACTAACGGGGGTTATAAAACCTGTCAGCAGCGTATTTAGGCACAACTTGCTACACTGTTGAGTGCATGTTTATGCATCCCTTTGCGTTGTCTATCCGACAGACGCTCAAATAGTACGAATGGTACGCCGAAAGGGGTTCGTTCATGGAACCTATTACAACGGGCATGCAAGGAGCAGCCGTCGAGGACGTGCAGTCTCGTCTCCTGCAGCTCGGCTACACGATTGATGCCGCCGAAGTCACCGACAAGTACTTTGGAGCCACCACTGAGCAGGCCGTCAGCACCTTCAGGCTCGACAGCGGCCTTGCTGCCGGTCATGCCGTCGATATCCCCTGTTGGAGCGCCCTTGTAGACGCTTCGTATAAGCTGGGCGACCGCACCCTCTATCTGCGCATGCCCAATTTCCATGGCGCCGATGTGCAGGCCCTGCAGCGCGCTCTCAACGTTTTGGGCTTTGCCTGTGGCGAAGACGACGGCTACTTTGGTCCGCATACCGAGGCCGCCCTGCAGCAGTTCCAGGAAAATGTCGGCCTGTTTGCCGACGGCATGGCCTTCCAGGACACCTACGCCTACATCAACCGCCTGCACCATGTGTGGGAGGGCAAGCCCTCGGTCACCGAAGCCGAGTCCCGCATCGGTTTTGCTCGCGCCGCCAACGTGCTCGAGCGCTTTCAGATTGCCGTTATCGGCGAGGACCCCATCGCACGCAGTGTTGCGTCGCGTATGTGGAATATCGCCACGGCAACGACCGACAACAGCGGCATGATGCTCTGCGACTCCGAGGTCCCAACCGACGTTGACCTGGTGCTCGAGATTGCAAGCGACGAGCTGCCCGCCGACGCCGCACCGCGCGCCACGATTGCCCTCGCCGAGTGCCACAACCTGGCCCAGCGCATCCGCACTGCCAATGTCGCCGCGCAGCAGAAGCCGGCACGCATTCGCATTGAGCTAACGGGCATGACGCGCTACAACGGCACCTTCACGGCCAGCGACGCGCAGACACTCGCCGTACGCCTGCTCGATGGCGTTTGCGATGCCCTCGCAGATTAGGTAAACTAAACGAGTTGCTTTTGGGCAACACCACACATTGGGACGTAGTTCAACGGTAGAACTCCGGTTTTTGGTGCCGGCTGTTGGGGGTTCGAATCCCTCCGTCCCAGCCATTAAAATTGAGCGCCCTGAGTCCATAACGGCCCAGGGCGCTTTCTTGTGGGCAAGCGGAGGGATTCGAACCCGCAAGGAATCTACCTATATAAGACAGACGCCCCAGGCCCATAACGACCAAGAGCGCCTTGCATCTAGAATTATCAGCCCTGTTCCGAAAAGCGAGCCGCATGCGACAACCAAGTAGCCGCAGGCCCCGGGAGAGCGGGGACACCGGCTTAGGTTTATCGCGAGTTCCGCACGAACAGGAGGCCACTTAATGTGGCCTCCGTCGTGAGCAGGACTGTAGAGCAGGAAACCTAAGCCGGTGTCCCCGCTCTCCCGGGGCCGAACGCCCTAGTTGTTGAGCATGCGGTCGAAGCTTCCCGAGTCGCCATCCCGATAGTCGGCGGTCATCAGAATCTCCTGCGGAATGCGCCCGCCTTCACGTAGCACGTTGCGGAACTGCACGCGCGTAACCATGGGCAGATCCTTGATCGTCGCTGCCAGGTTCTGCGGCACGCCCTGGTTGGCAGCCGCGGGCTCGCACTCGCCGCCGGCCTTCATGCGACGCTTATGCTCGGCGAGCATGGCGCGGTACATGCCGGCATGCAGGCGAATCTCAACCACATTGGCATTGCGAGCCTGCTCGACGATGCGCGCGCCCTCGCGATCGATATCGCCCACGTAGTAGACGTAGTTAAAGCGATAGCCAATCTCGGCCAGATAATCATCCAGTGCGTGCGAGACGCTCGCCTTGCAGCCGCCGCCAAAAATCACGCCGCCCACCTTGATGCCAAAGAGCTTGGCATGTTTGCGTCCGCGCAGGAGCTTGACGATCTCGTCATAGGTATCCAGGTTCTCGACCATAATGAACGGCTTGTCGGCGCCCAGCGTAAAGAAACCCGTAAAGTGCACGGGGCGATTGGGAGCGACCTTGATCGCCTGCATGCTGATGCCCTTTTCGGTCATACGCCTGATCAGGCGCTCACCGTGCTTGCCGTCAAAAGCCTTCTCGTCGTTAAAGATCTGGTAGGCACGCTGGCGGCGCGAGGCAACCGGCGTATCGGCACCTCGGTTCTGCTCGATCCAAGCCTGGATGATTGCGATTTCCTCGGCAATCTTGCGGTTGGACATCTCGTTGTGCTGAGTGCGTTGCGGAGCCTTTTTGCCGTCCTTGCCCTCGACCTTTACGATCTGTGTCTGCTGCTCCTTGATCTTAGAGAGCGCCGTAGGCGTAGGGACAACTTTGAGCAGCTGCCTGCCTAAAACGCGGGCAAGAGCAAACGCCGAGACCTCGCCGTGGACGGACGACTTGGGCTGCTGGGCAGCAGTATCTGCTGCGGCAGACTCCGGCTTCTTCTGAGACTTGCGCTTAGAATCGCCCTGGGAATTGCGCTCGTGCTTCGGCATAGACGCCTGCTTCTGCGGACGAACGGACTTGCTCTCCTTCGCCGGCTGGCGCTTAGGCTGCCCCGAAGAAACCTCGGCCTTCGCATCCTCGTTCTGCGGCGTGGTCTTCTCGGTTGCAGTCTCGGCATGGGAACTGCGGCCCCCACGATGGCGACGGCGGCGAGGCTTGCTCGACGCGCCCTGCTCCGCCTGCTCATCAGTAGGCTGCTGGCCCTTGGCCTCGGCATCAACCTCAAGCTGCGGCTCAACAGGCTTCTGCTCGCGAGCCGCCGGCTCAACGGTCTTCTCGTCCTTCTCGCCCTGAGTGGTCGAAGCCGGCTCGCTCTTCTCCTGACGCCTTACGGGATACGCGCGCCCCGCAAAACCACGTCCGGGACGGCATGAACCCGGAGCCTTCTTGGCAGACTCCTCAACATCGTCTGCAACCTCAGAAGACTCTTCAACCTCACGCGCGGCATCCTGCTGTGCAGCCTTAAAGTGAGCACCGCGACGGCGCTTGGGCTCTTGGGCCTCCACGGGCTTTTGCTCCTTCGTGGGCTTCTGCGACTCGGCAGCAACCTCGGTCTCAACAGCCTCGGCATCCGTCTCACCCTTTTGAGCAACGGCGCGACGGAAGCGCTCCTGCTGGGCGCGGCGCTGCGCATCGCGCTTGCCACCCCCGCCAAAACCGCCGCGTCCTGCCTTGGCCGTAAAGGCACGCACGACGTTCTCATCGAGCAACTCATCGGTATCGACATGCTCACGCGGAGCAGTTTCTTCCACAGCAGGCACGTCAGCGGAATCCTCGACGACAAAATCCTCGACGGACTCGGCAGGCTGCTCCTGGGCATCGCGGATCTCGGCATTGATGGTATAGAACGCCGGGCGCCCGTTAATGCCGCTACCCTCGATCTTGGTCACGATATTTGCCGCGATAAGTTCATCGCGCATCGCCTTGGTGTCACATTCCTTATCGACGGAGCGGAAAATTTGCGCCAGCGCGCTCGACTTGATCTTGAGCGCCTTGCGGCAAAGCAGGTCGTAAGCAACCAGCTTGGCACGCTCAGCAGAAAGCGATGTCTGGCTGCTCAGACGCTCAGCCAGAGCATCGACATTATTTTGGTTATCGGAATATACCGTCTTGGCCACGGGGCCCCTTTCATATGCACACATATACGTCTATATGGTACAACGCGCGCCCTTATCCACGCAAAACATCTGCGAGAGCACTCGAGCGTCACCCGCTTTTGCATGAAAAAAGACCGAGCCCGCGAAGTCGCGGACCCGGTCTTTCCGAGTCAAATGGATGGGAGATTCAACCCGTCCGACCGACTAGGCCTTGGCAGCCTCGGCGTCGACAGGAGCCTCGGCGGCAGCGGCGCGGCCGTACTCGGCCTTGCCCAT
>CABUVH010000014.1 GCA_902494935.1 uncultured Collinsella sp. | reverse complement strand
GCGGCCTTCTGCGCGGCGTCCACCACGGCGGGCGCGGCCTCGCGTGCGGCAGCGACCATGCGGTCCTTAATGCCCTCGACGAGTTTGCTCATTGTCTCTCCTCTTAGTTGTTGGACTCGACGGCTGCGGCGGTGTCGGCCGCGTCCTCGAGCTGCAGGTTCAATAGCTTCATGCCGTATTCCGGTACGTTGATATCGATGGGTTGGCCATACAGGTCACCAGGGCGCACAAAAGCGAGCACCGTCATAATGCGCGCCATGGCCTCGGGCGATTCGGTGAGCCCACGCTCAAACCAGCGCTGAATCATGCCGACCTCGGCACTCACGACGTAGGTGACGTAGTAGTCAAAGAACGTGCCCAGCGCCAGGCCCAAAATGCCCGTCTGCGCACGCGGCACCACAGCCTCACGCGCGGTGTCGATGATCCTTTTAATGAAGGCCTGGTCGCCGCCCGGACCCAGCAGCGCACCGATTAAGTCGCGGTTGGCCGCAAGATAACGCAGCAGCTCAACCGAACCGGGCGCCGGCTCGAGCTCATCGATGTTGTGATAGAGATCGGGCAGCTGAGCTGCGGTGATGAGCTCAATGCGCTCGCGGATCTCGGCCAGCAAGCCGTCCTCGATTTGATTGATAAAGTCGGGAATATCGCGGTAGTGCGAATAGAACGTGCGGCGCGTAAGGCCAGCGCGCTCGGTGAGCGACGCGACATTAATGTGCGAAAGGTCGCCGCTTTCGGCAAGCTCGCTGGCAAGTGCTTGGCGTAGGGCACGCTGCGAGCGAAGGGACCGGCGATCACATTTCTCGAGCTGGGACAAGCGTCCTCCTTGTTACTCAGTCTGCGCGCTATTGCACAGTGCGAGTATTATTGCACACCGTGTGTATCAACACGTAAAGGCAATATTTTGGATGTGACAAAGGGGCTGTCCCTTTGTCACATTCAGCGACCGCCTAGGTTGTGCCAGTTGTGCCTGGCTTTTGAAGCGGCATTGCCGATTGTTCAAAATGTCATTCGTGGGTAGAATAGTGTCGACGGCAGCCCAAGTTCTGGAAAGCTGGGCAGCGCCGTTGTTTGCATTAGGGGGTCAACGCCTTAGCGGCGGCGACCCCTTCTGTTGCGCTTCGAACGCTGCTTGAGTGCCTCGGAAAGGCCGACAAGTGCCGTGAAGAACGAGACCAAAGCGGTCAGAAGTCTCACGAAATCAATCAAATCGGTCATGGGCATCACCTCCCATCAGATGGAGGGCGCTGCCCGGCACATGGAACTGCCGCCAACAGTATCAATTCTATCAAAGCGCAGTTAGATATGCGAATGTTTGTTCGCATATCAGAAGATCGGAACTCGGGCATGGCGAAGGAGCAGTTCCTTTGCCATACCCGAGCTTGTCGCCGAACTGCTACCTACATTTTTCGAGTTATTCGGCCACGCTGCTGGTTCTGCATAAATGCACCACCGGGATTATCTGAGAGTTTTTGTCCTTATTTGAGCGCATACATGCCCATTTGCGCACTTACGTCACCGAATCAAACACCGTTAGAGGTATGAATGTTCCTGCGAGGGCATCTTTAGCCATTTAACGACCTCCGACAGGCCGAATAACTCGAAATTTGTTGGTGGCGAAAGCGTAACAGTCCTATACGCCAAAAGCCGGCATCTCCCATGTGACAAAGGGACTATCCCTTTGCCACATTATTCGATGACGGTGCGGGAGTTTTGCTTGCGCATGGTGGCGAGCATGTGTTTGGGGACGGCGTGGACCATGCAGCTACCGATGGTCGCGCTCGCGGCGGTCTTAGCTGCATCGCTTGCGTTTTTGGTCGCGTAGCTGTGGCGGAAACGTTTGAGCATGGCAATGTCGTTGCCGCCGTCTCCGTAAACCGCAACCTCGTCCTCGGCAATGCCGTAGTAGCCCGCCAGCCAGGCCACGCTCTCGCCCTTGTTGCATGCCACATCCGTGATCTCAAACATCACCGGATCGAACGGCGCGTTGACCACGCGGTCCGAGCGCTCGGCCAGATACGCCTTAAGGTCACGCTCCAGCTCGGGCGAGGTCACGCGGCAGTTGATCTTGCACACATCGTGGCGCAGGATGTCGCCGATCGACTGATCGAAATACTGTTCCTCGTGATAGCCGCCACGCGCGCGCATGCCGCGCATCACGATACGCTTGATGGGTCTGTCCTTTTTAAAGCCCGCCTGGTGCATCTCGAACGATCCGCTCGAAAACATGCCATCGGGCGTGGAGCAATCAAAGCAAATGTCCGGAAACTCCTTGAGCAGCTCCTCGGTGATCTGCGGGTCGATGGTCCAGGTCTTGAGCACCTCGCCATGACTGTCGCGCACAATGGAGCCGTTAGAGCAGCAGGCGTCAAGCGCCAGGCCCGTAAAGCCATGCTCGCCGATCGGCAGCGTCGAGCGTCCGGTCGCGGGAACCACATGCAGGCCAGCCTCGGTCAGCTCGCGAATGACACGGCGAATGGTCCCGTCTGCCTCGTGCAGGGCATTCAACAGCGTTCCGTCTAAGTCACTCGCAAACATCTTGATCATGGGCATGCCTCTCCTTCGTCTGCACGATATTGTAGACGAAGGAGAGGCATGCCCAAACAATGCCGTCACGGCGCGACGCGCCACTGCCTCCACAAATTCACGGTGCCCCAGCGCCTTAAGACATTCGCCATAAGCGACTTTTCAGCCGATAAAACAGCGCCGTCGTCAACGTCAGCACCGCAAACATGCCTGCGAATACAATCGCCGGTGTCCATCGATCATATGCGAGCCCGTAAACCAATTGGCCAATAGGCGTTGCACAGGAAAGCATCATATAAACGAGTGCCAGCACTTTTCCGCAGAGTTCCTTTGGCGCTGACCGCTGAACAAATGAAACAATTTCGACCGATGCAATGCTTGCCCACGCCATGGCCCATGCCGAGCCGGCCGCAAGCGCGGCAAACGCTAATTCATCAGGACCGCTCAGTAGCGTGACAATAATCGGTACGACTCCAAAACAAATCATCGCAACATATCGACATATGCCCTTGAAGGAAAAACGATGCGGCCAAATACCGACCAAACCACTGCCGACAAGACCGCCTAAGCCCATAGCCATCTCAATAATCCCAACAAAGGATGATTGCATTCCGAGACGCTTTGCAACAATAACGGGTGCACCAATCGTTAACCCAACCAACGCAAGATTCAAAACAGCCGCAAGCAAAATCACGGCGAGCAACGAGGTGTTTTGGAGCAGGCACCGAATCGCTGACATAAAATCGCTTTGACATGCCATACGAGTCGAGCTATCCCCCGTCATTTCAGAGGGGACATTTTGTTTGAGTGTGGCCCAAAACAGCAGCGTCGACATTGCAAACGCCACCGCCGCGATCGCGCAAAGGACGTCGATTCCAAAGCATCCGTAGACGGCTGTTCCAACCACGGGACCTAGAATATTGCTCGCCATGGTCGTCTGCGACACTAACGCGGTGGCCCGCTCGACCTTTTCCTTGCCGACCATGTGCAGCGTCTCAATTTGAAGTATCGGCTTCAGAATAGATTGAACGGCGTATTGGACGCACAGCATCACCGCCACAACAGCCGCAAGGGGCAACGGGCACTTCATGGGAACAAATAGCATCGCTGCAACCATTAAAGCAATACCGAGAGCTGCTAGAACGCCGCGATGCCCCTCTCGATCAGCTAATACTCCGCCAGCCGGAGTCGCAAGCACGCCCGGTATAAACGCTATAGCCGCGACGGCACCATATAGCGTTGACGAACCACTGCGGTCGAGCAAGTAAAGCGGGCACGCAAAGCACAGCGCCGACAACGTCGAATACACGCACAGCTGCGCAACGAGAAGACCGACGAGTCTTATAGGCAGCGCTGTCTTTGATGCTGATACGGCATCGAAGTCTCTCATCCCGTCCATAGAGCTTTGCCTCCTATACATACTATTGGTATGTATTTAACGGCTCGAAAAGGGCGGCCGTAGCCACCCTCTTACATCAATATACATACCGTTAGTATGTATATTACCACCCGACACGGTTCCAAACGTCCCAAATTTGGCACGTTGTTTGAAGCACTTCTTCCCCCAAATCGAGACCCACTGCGGCCGCCATCTGCGTCAAACATTGCGCGCGAGCGAGCATTCGCTCCTTGGGCTCGAGCGGACGGAACAATGGCAGCAGCCAAAGATTCGCTAACAACGATACGGCCTCCGCTGCTTCGCGCGGGCATTCGCACGCAATGGAGCCGTCGGCGATGCCCTCCTCGATTACTGGCAAGAGATTGCCATCGGCCGACTCGTCAAACGAACCTTGGTACTGCATCGCCAGCAGCCGCGAGCTTTTTACCGGATCTGCCGCAGGATGCATGCGAGCCCATAGCTCGATTTGCGGAACGACGGACTCGGGCGCATAAAGTCGTTTGAGCTTTTGAGCTCCCGTCATATTGCCAGCACCGAGCGTCGCGCGACGGTGTTCAGCAATCGGAGCCGTTGCCCGATCAAATGCGGCGTTGAAAATCTCCTCTTTGCTCTTAAAGTGATGATAGACAGCACCCTTGGTCATGCCATCGAGGCGGTCGACGATGTCTTGGATGCTCGTCCCCTCATAACCCTGTACGCAGAATAGCTCCAGCGCCGCGTCGAGAATCTTCGCGACAGTCTCCTCGGGATATTTATTACGACCCATAATCCGTCCATCCACAACGCAAGTCTTGTGCCTCATTGCAGCATTTTAACGTTGCGGATGGTAGACGGTCGATTCTACACCGCGGCGGGGCCGTGTTCGCCGGTACGGATGCGGATGACTTCCTCGACCGACTCGACCCAAATCTTGCCGTCTCCAACGGCACCGGTACGAGCGGCGTTGCAGATGATGTCGACAATTCCGTCGACATGCTCATCGGCACAAATGAGCGTGAACTGCACCTTAGGGATCGTGTTAACAAGCAACTCGTTGCCGCGCACGTATTCCTTCCAGCCATGTTGCGCACCGCAGCCCTGCACCTGGTTGATAGTCATACCGCGAACATCAGCAGCAAACAGCGCATCTTTAAGAACCTCAAGCTTCTCAGCACGAACGATCGCCGTAATTTTCTTCATAGTAAATTCCTCTCTTTATCAAAGAAATGAATTGCCATTCAATGACGCGGGTTTTCCAGGTGCCCGAGATTGCCCCGAAAGAGGAGCGCCGCGTACTTCGGTACGCAAGCGACGGTTTGAGGGGCAAGGTCGGGTGCCTGGGAAAGCCGCGCGACGATTGAACGGCAAGGTGCGGAGCCTGGGGAAGCCGCTAGTCAAGTCCCGAGAACGAGGGATACGCGCTCTCGCCGTGTTGACTCGCGTCCAGGCCCAGCGCCTCGTCGGCCTCGTCCGCGCGCAGGCTGCCGTGGAACAGCGCCTTGACCACCGCGGCGATCACCAAGTCGAGCACCAGTACAATAGCGACCGTCACCACAATGCCCAAAATCTGCGAGATGAGCAGCGAGACATCGCCCGTGTAGAACAGGCCGCCCTTACCGGTCCACGAGAGCTCCGGCACGCAGAACAGCCCCGTGAGCACGCCGCCCAGGATGCCACCGATGCCGTGGCAGCCAAACGCGTCGAGCGCATCGTCGTAGCCAAATTTGGTCTTAAGATGGCTGATGGCCAGGTAGCAGACGGGAGATACGATCAGGCCCATGACCAGCGCCGCCCACGGCTCGACAAAGCCCGCGCCCGGCGTGACCACCACAAGGCCCGCAACCAGACCGGTGCTGGCGCCCACCAGCGTGGGTCGACCGGTGTGCACGCGCTCGACGGCAAGCCACGAGACCATGCCCGCCGCGCTGGCCGTCACGGTATTGAGGATGGCAAGTGCCGCCACGGCGTCGGCCTTGAACTCGCTGCCGCCGTTAAAGCCAAACCAGCCAAACCAAAGCAGGCCGGCTCCCAGCGCCACAAACGGCACGTTATGCGGACGGTAGCTCACCATGCCAAAGCCGCGACGACGGCCGAGCATTAAGCAGAGAATCAGGCCCGTAAGACCAGACGAGATGTGCACCACGTCGCCGCCGGCAAAGTCGAGCGCGCCGATGATATCGCCGATAAAGGAGCCCTCGCCGCCCCAAACCATGTGAGCAAGCGGCGCATAGACCACGAGCAGCCAAATGCCCAGGAAGGCCGTCGTGGCACCGAACTTAACGCGGCCGGCCAGGCTGCCCGTGACGATAGCAGCCGTGATCATGGCAAATGCCATCTGGAAGGCGATGTTGATGATCTGAGGGTAGACGACACCGTCCGCAGCATTGCCCTCGGCCGCCTGCAGCACCTGGTTGAGCACCGGCAGGCACAGCAGTTGGTCAAGGCCTCCAATAAACGGACTCGAACCGTCGCCGCCATAGGCCAGAGACCAGCCGGCAACAATCCACAGCACACCAACCAGACCAATGGCGCCAAAGCACATGAGCATGGTGTTGATGACATTTTTGCGCCTGGACAGGCCGCCATAGAAAAACGCCAGACCCGGTGTCATTAAAAACACGAGCATGGTGCAGATGAGCATAAACGTTGTCGATCCCGTATCGTACATTCGCTCTCCCTTGGTCGCATGAACGTTGTCGGCGCCCATAATGCGGCCGAGGGGCAACTGGTGTAGACCAGATACGGCGTTGTTAAACGCGGCGTTGTCGAATGGAAACGGCGCCGCAATCTTGGAAACGGCGCGGCAACGGACGCGAAACGAACGGGAAATACGCGAGCAAGGAAGCCGTGAGCGCGCCCGTCCCGGCTAGTGGCGGAACAGCTCGCGGGCTCGGTCGCGGAGATTAGTTGCTCGAATGACACCTTCGTAGCGATTGATGCGCAAACGCGGGAAGGCGTTAAAGAAGCGTAGGTCGCGGCGGCTGAATGACACGCTCGGCACCGGACGGCCCATGCGCTTACCGGCAAGGCGACGGCTGAGCGACGGACGCGGCACGCTCGGCGCGGCATCGGCCACGCGGCGGGCGGCAAGCGCCAGGCCATGAGCGCCGTCCGAGATAAACGTCGGCATCGAAGCCTTCTCACGCAGGGCATCGAGCGCTGCGTCGCCCAGCTCGGCCAGCCACGCGTTAACGGCACGGCTGCGGATATGCGTCTGCGCCACCGAGTCGATCGCCGAATCGGGAATACGTTCGAGCATGGAGTCAGACGCATCGGCAAGTGACTCATTGATGCGGTCGGCAAGGTCGGCGCGCACACGCTCCAGCTGATCGGACAGGCGGCGCCAACTGGCCAAAGAGCATGCCGCGTCGACCATCATCGCGACCGCGACGATAAAGGCGGACAGCCGCACAATCAGCACCGGCAGATGGCCGAGCAGCCCCAGCAATGCCGGCTCCACTACGCGGCAAATGCACAGCGCACCCAAGCCAAACGCGCAGGCCCAGTACAGGCAGATGCGTCCGTGCAGGTTAAACGGCAGGTGCGAATAATCCCAAAAGCGAGCGCCCGTTGTTTTTTCCAACAGCACGCCTACGCTGTACTCAATCACGCTGCACACAAGCGCCGCGGCGACAAACTGGCTCGAGGCATCCGGAATTCCGCGCAGCAAAAGCCAGCAGGCTATGCCGCCCACACCATAGATAGGACAACAAGGCCCCAGCAAAAATCCGCTGTTGGCGAAGCGTCCTTGGTTGAGCATGGCGCATACTGTCGACTCCCAAGCCCAGCCGCAAAGCCCGTAAAAAGCAAACGAGAGTACCAATGCCGAGAGCGGACAGGCGGCAAGCGTCGCACCGCCAAACGCCATATCGATCGCGGTTTCCACCGTCTACCCTCTCCTCTTTTCGCTCGATGCTTTACTCACGCCATCGTCCGCCTCGTCCTTGCGCGACAGGCGGCCGGCGACTGTCTCGCGCAGCGCGCACCATTTGTCTGTCAGGCATACAATCCAAGCCTCACGACACGTCGGCGGCACCGGCACCAGCGGAAACATATGCCGCACGATAATATTCCGCTCGCGCGGCGTCAGCTCAAAATCTTCTTCCGCACGCGCCAGGGCAAAAAACGGATGCCGAAATCCGTGCAGGCGATGGCTCGGGTCGGGGTCGTGCCAATCGTAGAGAAAGTAATCGTGTAACAGGGCTCCGCGCAGCAGCGAGGCACGGTCGACCGAAATGCCAGCACGGCCCAAGCGCTCGGCAAAGGACAGACTTGCCCGTGCCACCGAGGTCACATGTGCATAGACCGTCACGTCGCCATGCTGGATAAACTCGCGCGTCAGGTCCAAGCGGCCCGCCTGGGCGAGCTGGCGGGCGGCATCGTCGACCTCGTGCGCGATTTTCTCGGCACGAACGGCATCGGACATGCTGCCTCCTTCCAGCGGCTCACGGCGGCAAGCCACGGCCTGCACGTATTGAATAAAATCATCATCGAATCTACCAGTATGGCATCGGACAAAACGTTTTGCCCCACCAGTTGTCGAATTACCGCGCCGCCGTCACATATCAAACGCCAAAATGTGCGAGACTGTTTTGTGCAATTGTGCCGGCCGAGGGAGCGCCGGCGCTCGATTCGCATGGAGTAACCCACAACGATGCTGCTTACGCAAACGACAACGCCCGAGGACGTCAAGGCTCTCGATCGCGCCGAGCTTCCGCTGCTCTGCGGCGAGATCCGCCACGCCATCCTCGAAAGCTCCGCCGCTGTCGGCGGGCACGTTGCCCCCAACCTGGGCGTCGTTGAGCTTACGGTTGCGCTTCATCGCGTGTTTAACTCCCCCATCGACAAGATTGTCTTTGACGTTTCGCATCAGACCTACGCCCACAAGGCGCTGACGGGGCGCGCATACACTTATATCGACCCGGCACGCTATGGCGAGGCTTCTGGCTTTGCCAATCCCAACGAGTCCGAGCACGACCTGTTCGCCATGGGCCATACCTCCACGTCGGTGAGCCTGAGCTGCGGCCTGGCGCACGCTCGTGACCTAGCGGGCGATGCATACAACGTCATCGCCATCATTGGCGATGGCTCGCTTTCGGGCGGCCTGGCGTTTGAGGGCTTTAACAATGCCGCCGAACTCGATAGCAACCTGATCATCATCGTCAACGATAACGACCAGTCCATTGCCGAGAACCATGGCGGCCTGTATCGCAATCTGGCCGAGCTGCGCGCCAGCAACGGCACCTGCGAGCGCAACGTTTTCCGCGCGATGGGGCTCGACTACCGCTATCTGGACGCCGGTAACGATGTGTTGGCCCTCGTCGACGCGCTGCAGGAACTGCGCAATATCGATCATCCCATCGTGCTGCACGTCTCCACCGCCAAGGGCAAGGGCTTTGAGCCAGCCCAGAACGACCCCGAACGCTGGCATCACGTGGGTCCGTTTGACATGGCAACCGGGCGCAAGCTCTGCCCGGGCCATCCGAGCGAGCCTGCGCCGCGCACCTACGCCGACATTACGGGCGAGGCGCTCAGCGCCGCCATCGAGCGCGATCCGCAGGTCGTGGGCATCACGGCCGCCACACCCTACATCATGGGCTTTACACCCGAGCTTCGCGCTGCCGCCGGCAAACAGTTCGTCGATGTGGGCATTGCCGAGGAGCACGCCGTGACCTTTGCCACCGCGCTTGCGTGCTCGGGCGCCAAGCCAGTCTTTGGTGTGTACGGCACGTTTTTGCAGCGCGCCTACGACGAACTGTGGCACGACCTGTGCCTCAACGACGCCCCCGCAACCATCCTGGTGTTTGGCGCGTCGATCTTTGGCACCACATCCGAGACGCACCTTTCGTTCTTTGATATTTCCATGCTGGGCGGTCTTCCCAACATGCGCTACTTGGCGCCGGCCTGCATGGAGGAATATCTGTCCATGCTGAGCTGGTCGCTCGACCACCGCGAGCATCCCGTGGCAATCCGCGTGCCTGGCATTGGCCTGGTGAGCCGTCCCGACCTTGCGCCTGCCGAGGGCGCCGATTACGGCGTCACGCGCTACAGCGTCGTGCGTCAGGGCCGCGATGTGGCCGTGCTTGCGCTCGGCGATTTCTTTGAGCTGGGCGAGCGCGTGGCAAAGCGCTTGGCCGCCGAGTACGGCATCGAAGCCACGCTCGTCAACCCGCGCTTTGCAACCGAGCTCGACCGCGAGTTCCTCGACAGCCTTGCCGCCGAGCATCGCGTTGTCGTCACCCTCGAGGACGGCATCTTGGACGGCGGCTGGGGCGAGCGCGTGGCATGTTATCTGGCATGCACGCCGTTGCGCACGCGCACCTTCGGCATCGCCAAGGGCTTCCCCGACCGCTACGACCCCAACGAGTTGCTTGCTCAGAACGGCATGACGGTCGAGAACATGGCCGCCGAAGCCGTAAGGCTACTCAACGAGTAAATAACCTCCGCAAGGGAAGCACCCCTGCGGAGGTTTTTATTTTCGCGGCGCGATTATCTCAATCTGTAACATCTAGGGCCCGAATTCCCGTCTACCTGTTACAGATCGAGATAAGACGTCTTTGCCCCAGACCTTTGTCTCAATCTGTAACAGATAGAGACCTTTTGGCCGTCCAGATGTTACAGATTGAGACATTCGAATTCCCCTGAAGAGAAAATCTCAATCTGTAACAGTAAGAACCCATTTCCTCGTCTACCTGTTACAGATCGAGACAAAGCAGCGAGATATGCCACCACATCTGCAAGAACCACCACAAAGGTGCCTGTCCCTTTTTGGTAGGTAGAATTACCCATAAGACAAGTATGTTTCTGAGTTATTTCGTGTTGACCCATTTGAGCGCGATAGGGTATAACTCTACTCAACCGCTAGGGATTTTATTGAGAAAGGTGTTCTACTATGAGCAAGAACCTCTCCCAGCAGGTCGTTCTCGACCGCCGCGGCTTCGTTGCCGCCACCTTCGCAACCGTCGCCGGCCTTGGTCTTGCCGGCTGCTCTGACACCAACGCCGAGGCCGACAAGGGTTCCGCCGCCGGCTCTTCCAAGAGCTCCGAGGATACCGAGGTTTCCGCTACGCTCGATGCCAAGGCATTCGACAAGCTCGTCAACGACGGCCCCAAGGCCGATGACGACGCCATCGCCGCCAGCACCTGGGCCACGGCCGTCAAGGACGCCGGCGTCTTTAAGATCGGCGGCGTTCAGACCTCTACGCTCTTCTCCCTCCTCAACGAGAAAGACGGTCAGACCCGCGGCTTCGACGCCGGTATCGCACAGCTCCTGTCCAACTACATTCTGGGCGAGAACAAGGTCGAGATCACCCAGGTGACCTCGGACACGCGCGAGTCCGTCCTGCAGAACGGCCAGGTCGAAGCTGTCTTTGCCACCTACACCATCACTGACGAACGCAAGAAGCTCGTCTCCTTCGCCGGCCCCTACTACTACACCCAGCAGGCCATCCTGGTGCTCGCCGATAACGACGACATCAAGAGCGTCGACGACCTGGCCGACAAGAACGTTGCCGTCCAGTCCGGCTCCAACGGCCCCGCCATCCTGGAGGAGTTCGCTCCCAAGGCCAGCCAGCAGGAGTTCAAGACCGACGAGGAGGCCCGTCAGGCACTCCAGCAGGGCCGCGTTGATGCCTACGTCATCGACAACAACATGCAGCAGAGCGCCCTGGTCCGCGAGCCCGGCAAGTACAAGATCGCCGGCAAGCCCTTCGGCAGCAAGGAGCCCTATGGCATCGGCCTGCCGCTCGATTCCGACGGCGTCGCCTTTGTCAACGACTTCCTTAAGAAGATCGAGGACGACGGCACCTGGACCGAGCTGTGGCAGATCTGCATCGGCGACCGTACGGGCGACACCAATGTTCCCGAGCTGCCCGAGGTCGGCGCCTAGACAGCGAGCCTAGTAACGGCCGCTGCGAAACCATACGGAAACGCACGATCCGCTTTATTGCGATAAACTGTTTCCTCACTGAGTTGTCGGGGCTTCCGTACACACGGGAGCCCCTTTCCTTATCGGCAGGAGGTCCGCATGAGTCTCTCCGAGCTCTGGTCGCTCTATGGCCAGAACTATATCGACGCGCTGCTAGCAACCTGGGGCATGACGCTTGAGTCGTTTGCCATCGCCATGGTGCTGGCCGTCGCCGTCACCGTGATGCGCGTGTCGCCGCTCAAGCCGCTGCGCGTCTTTGGCGACCTGTATGTTCAGGTCTTCCGTAACATCCCCGGCATCGCACTGCTCATCATCGTCGTCTATGCGCTGCCGCCGCTCAAGGTCGTCCTGCCCTACCGCACCTGCGTTATCGTCGCCACGGTCCTTTTGGGCTCGGCCTTTGGTTCCGAGAACTTTATGAGCGGCATCAACACCGTCGGCGTCGGCCAGGTGGAAGCCGCCCGTTCGCTCGGCATGAGCTTCAGCCGTATCCTCGCCAAGATCGTGATTCCGCAGGCGCTGCGCTCGAGCGTGCTGCCCATGACCAACCTCTTTATCGCCGTCATGCTCACCACCGCGCTCGGCAGTCAGGTGCCGTTGCAACCGCAGGAGCTCACCGGCGTGGTGAGCTATATCAACACGCGCTCGCTCGGCGGCGTCGCCGCGTTCTTTATCTCGGCGCTCGGCTACCTGGGCACGGCCTTTGTAGTGAGCCACATTGGCAACTACATCGATAAGAAGGTGAGGATCCTCCGATGAGCAAGCACTCCACCTCCGCGCTCACCATGCGCGATGCGCTCTACGAGGCCCCCGGCCCCAAGATGCGCGCCAAGATTCGCATCGGCACCGCCATCTCGCTTGTTGCCGTCGCCGCGCTCGTCGTCCTCGTGTTGCAGCGCTTTTATGTGACCGGCCAGCTTTCGGTTCACTATTGGTATTTCTTTACGCACCTCACCACCTGGAAGTTCCTGCTTGCCGGCTTTGAGGGCACCGTTAAAGTCGCACTCACCGCTGGCGCCATCGCGCTGGTGCTGGGCTTAGCCCTTATGCTCGGCCGTACCAGCGACATTAAGCCGCTGCAGCTGGTCTGCCGCGTGCTCACCGATTTCTTCCGCGGCGTACCGAGCCTGCTGTTCATCTACTTCTTCTTTTTGGTGCTGCCCCAGTACAAGATCGCGCTGCCGTCGTTTTGGATGCTCACGCTTCCCGTCGCGCTCGCTGCCGCCGGCGTACTCGCCGAGATCTTCCGTGCCGGTGTCAACGCCGTGCCGCGCGGCCAGGTCGAAGCCGCCCAGGCACTCGGTCTCTCCAAAGCTAAAATCACCTTTAAAATCGTGTTGCCGCAGGCTATTCGGTTTATCATTCCGTCCTTGATTTCGCAGCTCGTGGTCGTAGTCAAAGACACCACCGTGGCCTACGTGGTGAGCTACCCCGACCTCATGCAAAACGCCCGCGTGCTCATTACCAACTACGACGCCCTCGTGTCGGTCTACCTGGTTATCGCGGTCATCTACATCCTCATCAACGTCGCGATCAACAAGGCCGCTGTCTATGTTTCGCACAAGACCGGCGCGACCATCATCCGCTAACGCTTTACCATTTCGAGTCATAAGGAGCCGAGCACCATGGCACAGAGCACCTCTTCCACCGGCAATCAGCCGCTGATCGAGCTCAGACACGTCGATAAGCACTATGGCGACCTACACGTCCTCAACGACATCAATCTCTCGGTCAACCGCGGCGAGGTCGTCGTTGTGATCGGTCCCTCGGGCTCGGGCAAGTCGACCATGTGCCGCACCATCAACCGCCTGGAAACCATCGACTCGGGCGAGATCCTCATAGAGGGCGAGCCCCTGCCGCAGGAAGGCAAGGACCTTGCCCGTATGCGTGCCGAGCTGGGCATGGTGTTTCAGCAGTTCAACCTGTTTGCACATATGACCGTACTGCAGAACGTCATGCTGGGACCGGTCGATGTGCTGGGCGTCTCCAAGGACGAGGCCCGCGAGCGCGCCATGGACCTGCTGGGCCGCGTGGGCGTTGCCGAGCAGGCCGATAAGGTGCCCGCACAGCTCTCGGGCGGCCAGCAGCAGCGCGTAGCCATCGCCCGCTCGCTTGCCATGCAACCCAAGGCCATGCTTTTTGACGAGCCCACGAGCGCCCTTGACCCCGAGATGATCAACGAGGTGCTCGAGGTCATGGTCCGTCTGGCCCAGCAGGGCATGACGATGATTGTCATCACGCACGAGATGAACTTCGCCCGCCGCGTGGCCGATCGCGTCGTGTTTATGGCCGACGGCCAGATCGTGGAAACCGGCACGCCCGACGAGTTCTTCGACCACCCCCAGACCAAGCGCGCCCAGGACTTCCTCAACTCCATTAAGGGCCACTAACCCAATTGTCACGCGGGCAAATTCATCACCAGCGTTTGTCCTGCGCCGCCCCTGTGCCATGTCCACCCGGATTCGAAAGCCGCACCCATGATCGGAACCCGCACCTCATCGTCCTACACTCCGCACGTCGACGTCGATCCTGCTGACCGCCCGCTTATCCTGGTAGCACCACGCTGGGAAGAAGCGAAGCCCTATTTGAGCGAGACGCTCTCCCCCAACGAGGAGATTGCGAGCGTATTTGTCGATGCCATTCTTGCCGCCGGCGGCCTGCCGCTGCAGATGTCCATCACCGAGGACATTGAGGTTATCCGTCATTACGTCGATATCGCCGACGGCATCGCCATTCCTGGCGGCCCGGACGTCAACCCCAAGCGCTGGGGCGACGAGCGTCCTTACGACCCCACGCTGTGCTGCGAGATTCGCGACCGTTTTGAGTTTAAGCTGGTTAACGAGGTACTTCGCGCCAAGAAGCCGCTCTTTACCACCTGCCGCGGCACGCAGTTGCTCAATGTCGCCACCGGTGGCACCCTGTGCATGGACGTGCCGAGCCTGGGCGCGCGCGAGGGTAGCACGCAGTGGCGCCACACCCACGTGCTCAACGACCCCGTGCACCCCGTCGAGGTTGTGCCGGGCTCGCTGCTGGAGCGCGCGGTTGGCGGGCACAGGCTGATCCAGACCAACTCGGCACATCACTGCTGCGTCGATCGTCTGGGTAAAAGCACGCGCTTGGTCGCCAAGGCAACCGACGGCGTTCCCGAGTGCATCGAGGTCGAAGGCCAGCCATTCTGCCTGGGCGTGCAATGGCATCCTGAGTACACGTGGATGACGCTCGAGACCGACTTTAACCTGTGGAAGTCGTTTGTCGAGGCGGCAGCCAAGGTCAAGCAGGCCCGCTAGCACGCGAACCACAAAACAGATAAGGGTGCCCCGCCGGCCACATGGTCCGGCGGGGCACCCTTTCACCTATATGTGGCCGGCAAGCAGCCCAAGGCTCGCAAGCTCTTATTCAGCCGCCTCGCGCAGAGCCGACATCGTTGCCGCATATTGCTGCTGCAACGCATGCATTCCCTCGCGAGCGCCGTCAACGGCATCGGCGCCGCGCAGTGCTTCGGTCACCACGACCGCCGGCTCGTACAGATTATCGAATCCCAGGTTCTGGCTCACGCCCTTGAGCGTGTGCGCTGCCATAAACGCACCTTCGGCGTCTCCTGCCGCCATGGCGGCCTCCAGCTTGTCCATGCTCTCGTCATCCAAAAACTTGAGGGCAAAGCGGGCAAGCATTTCCTCGCCCATCAGCCGAGCGCACGCGTCATCATAATTAGCGCCGATCTTCTCATACGCCTCACGCATGGAAATCATGGATTAAAACTCCTTAGGTCAAACTAAATCGTGGGAAACGCGACAACGTCGGCGGGGCGTGCCAACGTCTCGGCAATACGGTCTTGCACCTCGAGCAGACAGTCGAGCAACAGCGGGTTAAAGGTGCCGCACTTACCGTCCAGGATCATCTGGATCGCCTCCTTGTGCGGAATAGCGTCCTTGTACACACGCACGCTCGTCAGAGCATCGTACACGTCGGCCACCGAGACCACCTGCGCGGCAATGGGAATATCGTCGCCCTTAAGGCCATCGGGATAACCCTTGCCGTCCCAGCGCTCGTGATGCCAACGCGCAATCTGGTACGCATATTCCATAAGCGCATTGCCGGCGTGATGGCTACCCAGCTCAAGCAACATGTCGGCGCCGATCGTGGTATGCGTCTTCATAATCTCGAACTCCTCGGGCGTAAGGCGTCCGGGTTTGTTGAGAATCGCATCGTCAATCGCCATCTTGCCGATATCGTGCAGCGCCGAAGCCAGGGCAATCGTGGAGCGTTCCTCGTTGTCGAGGGAAATGGTGTCGCTACGCTGGACTAGACAGCCAAGCAGCAGCTCGGTCAGCTTTTCGATATTCGTAACGTGCCTGCCACTCTCGCCATTGCGAAGTTCCATGACACCGGCCATGATGTCAATGAGCATGCGACTGTTCTTGACGCGCTCGTTGTACTGCTGGGACAGCAGGCTCGTCAGGCGGCGCTGCTTGGCGTATAGGCGGATGGTGTTGCTTACACGGCGGCGCACGACACGGGAGTCAAACGGGCGGCTGATATAGTCCGAGGCACCCAGCTCGTACGCGCGCAGAACCACATCGTCGGAATCTTCGCTCGAGATCATGATGACAGGCAGATTGTCAACAACCGATCGGCGCGACAGATCGGCCAGCACCTCAAAGCCGCTCACGCCCGGCATGACAATGTCCAGCAGCACGAGCGACAACTCATCGCCATAGCGGTCGACCATATCGAGCGCCGTACGACCGTTGTCGGCCTCGAGGATGCAATACTCGTCCTTGAGCATCTCGTTGAGAATGGCTCGGTTCATCTCGGAGTCATCGACGATAAGCACCAAAGGCTTTTCGCTTTGGAAGGCCTCGATGAAATCGCCATCGGTCACGACCGTACCGGCTTTTGCCTTAGCACGGCTCAGTAACTGGACAGCGCGGCCAACGCCCTCATCAACCGTCTCGCCATGAATGCGAACGCCACCAACACATGCCGTCAAGCTCACGTGCTCATGGCCCGGAATAAACGCGGAACGAACGGCATCGGATACCTGACGCAGGCGACGGGCGAAGTCATCGGAGGGAATATCGGGCATGACGGCCACAAACTTGTCGCAGCCATAGCGCACAAGTTCGTCAGTCGAACGAATACCGCTGCGTATGGCTGTCGCCACGGCACCGAGCGCAAGGTCGCCGGCATGACGGCCACACGTATCGTTGAAGACCCTAAAATCGTCAAGGTCGATCACCGCAACGCCGGCCTTCATGCGGGCGCTACGGAGCTTTTCCTCGTAATATCGGCGATTGCGCACACTCGTCAGCACGTCGGTGTAGACAAGGTCCTCTTCTGCAGCCTCTTGTTCATCGATCGGACGCACCATCAGCAAGACACGAGGCTCACCCTCGACCTTTAGAGGGCGTAGGCGAGCGCGGTACTCAACACCATCGTTGAGCAGTTGCTCCGACACCTCATCGGAGTCTGCCAAAGCCTCAAGACTCAACTGACGCAGACAAGGGCAGCGATCGCCGGCGAGCAGGCAGTTAGGCTCGCTCTTAATCTGATCGGCCGACAGCAAACGCACCACGGGGTAGGTCTTCGCGACGCGGGCGACCTCAGCGGCAGCCTCCTCGTCGGTTAGATTGACCTCGTGATTATTGAGCATATGGGGCCCTTTCGATAGTTTCGCATGGTAGCGGTGGGTTCCAAATGCTACAAGGGTAACACCTTGCCGATGCAGGTAAGCACGTGAATGCTGTTACATTTTTATGACCTGGCAAACGGTGGTAATGGAACCGCGGGCGCGTGGTTATTGGCGCATTCGTTAACAATGACGAAACGCCAACAGTCCCCCTCCCCGCAGGTCATCGAGCGTGCTAACGCTCCAAGACATCGTGAACGGCGTTTGCCGCCGTAACGGGGCGATCGCGCAAACCGTTATGCGCGCCCGGGATCGTCACAAGGGGGCAATCGAGATATTCGGCAGCCGCTCGCGTACCAGCCTCGCGGGGTGTACCGACCGAAAGCTCGCCCAAAAACACAGCCGACACCGCCTTTGATTCGCGGGCGCGCTCCCAGTCGGGAGCATATGTCATATTTGTTCCGTATTCATTGGCCATAAAGCAACGACCATTGCGCAGGGCATGCTTGGCTTCCGCTTCGGTCGTCCCAGGAGCCTCGGGGTCCAAGTCGCCGAGAGCTCCCAAGAAAAGCCGAAGCGCCCTTGAAACCTTTCCAGCCGCAATCATATCGAGCAAAATCGGAGCTGCGCCCATGCCGACGCCTTCGGCCGACACAGCCGGCTCATGCAGAATCGCACGGGCGACGAGATGGGGTTCGGTGCGAAGAAGCTCCAGCGCCACCAACGTACCGGCGCTGTGCGCAAGCACATTTGTCGGAGCGCCAACGTGTTCGATCACGGCCTGCAGGTCGGCGGCCTGAGCGGCAAGATCATAGCTGCCGTCTGCCGCTTCGCTGCTGCCGCCACAGCCGCGGCGGTCATAGGCAATTACGCGGTAGTTGCGACTGAGCTCACATGCGATGCCGTCGAAAAATGTGCCGTCGACACAAGCGCCGTGCACGCACACCAAGGCAGGAGTATCAGGCGACACATCCGGGCCGGCATATTCGCGACAGGCAATCGTGGTGCCCGCATTCTCGACCGTAAAATCCATGTTGTGCCCCCATCATCAACGCCCATCCAGTTGCGCGTCAGTACGGCTGGATAGACCCGCATTGCTTTACGCCTTGTTAACAGATTAACTTTACCCGACCCGAGGCTTTTCATGACACGGCATAATGAGCGACGTGAAAAAACGAAACTTGTAAAGCAAGAGCCCGCACCCTGCTTTGGAGCCGATGCTATGCTTAGACACAATTGTCTTGAGGAGCATATGCCTATGTCTACGTTTTTGAATGCCAGCCCCATCTTTGGGCCCGTTCGCAGCCGTCGCCTTGGTCTCTCGCTCGGCGTCAACATGATGCCGGCCAGCGGCAAAATCTGCACGTTCGACTGCATTTACTGCGAAAACGGCCTCAACGCCGAGCGCCCCTGCCATGAGCCGCACAACACAGCTGCCGTGGTACTCGACGCGCTCGAGGCAAAGCTGCGCGAGATGGCAGCCGAGGGCGAGCTCCCCGATGTGATCACCTTCGCAGGCAACGGCGAGCCCACCGCCGCACCGGAGTTTCCGCAGGCCATCGCCGGCGCCGTCGCGCTGCGCGACGAGCTTGCCCCAAACTCCAAGATCGCCGTGCTCTCCAACGGCACGCGCGCCGACCGCCCCGAGGTGCACGACGCGCTCATGATGGTCGACGACAACATTCTTAAGCTCGATACCGTCGACCCGGCGTTTATCCAGCTGCTCGACCAGCCTGTTGGCCCCTACGATGTCGAGCACCAAATCGAGACGTTCGCGAGCTTTGACGGTCACGTTATTATCCAGACGATCTTTTTGACCGGCGAGTATCAGGGCAAGCTCATCGACAACACCGGCGAGGAGTACGTTGCCCCCTGGCTCGCGGCGCTCGAGCGCATTCGCCCACAAGAAGCGACCATCTACACGGTGGCGCGCGAGACACCGGTCGCCGGCCTTGCCAAAGCAGCGCCCGATGTCCTCGACGCCATTGCCGCGCGCGTCCAAGCCCTCGGCATTCCCTGCCAGGTGAGCTACTAGCAAAACCACGCAGCAGCTAGTGCCCGCCACCCCGCTCCATCAGTTGCGGTGATATAGTTCCTGTTTATGCTGTTAAACCGCTTAAATCGGAACTATATCACCGCAACTTTAATGGACGCGTGGGTGGGCTATACTAGCTGCGGATGAAAGGAAGTTAGCCATGTATGACAAAGGACCCGTGCCCGGCCGCAACGACGCTTGCTGGTGCGGCAGCGGCAAAAAATATAAGAAATGCCATAGCGCCTTTGATGAGCGCCTCGAGCGCTTGTGGGAAGAGGGCTGGGAGGTTCTGCCCCGCACGCTCTACAAGACGCCCGCCGATATCGAGGGCATCAAGCGCTCGGCAGCCATCAACGTGGGCGTGCTCGATTATGTGGGCGAGCATATCGCCGCAGGCATGACCACCAACCAGATCGACCAGATGATCTACGACTACACCGTCGAGCACGGTGGCACGCCGGCCGATCTCAAATACGAGGGCTATCCCAAGAGCGTGTGTACCTCGATCAACGACGTCGTCTGCCACGGTATCCCCTGCGATGCGGATGTGCTGCACGAGGGCGACATCATCAACGTCGACTGCTCCACGATCCTAGACGGCTACTTTAGCGACTCGAGCCGCATGTTCTGCATCGGCGAGGTCTCGGCCGAGCGCCAGCGCCTGGTCGACGTCACCCGTGCCAGCGTGGAGGCGGGTCTGGCGGCCGTCAAGCCATGGCTGCCGTTGTCCGTTATGGCCGAGGCCGTGCAAAAGACCGTCGAGGACGCCGGCTTTAGCGTGGTGCGCGAGTACGGCGGACACGGCATCGGTAAGGAGTTCCACGAGGACCCATTTGTGGGCTTTACCACCGAGGCGCCCGATGTGGACACCATCATGGCTCCGGGCATGGTCTTTACCATCGAGCCCATGGTCAACGCCGGAGCGCCCGACATCAAGATTAGCAAGGGTGACGGTTGGTGCGTGCGCACCAAGGACGGTAGCGATTCGGCCCAGTGCGAGGTACAGCTCGTGGTGACCGAGGACGGCTACGAGCTGCTGAGCTGGTAGCTGTAGATGCGCCGGGCTTCGC
>CABUVH010000013.1 GCA_902494935.1 uncultured Collinsella sp. | reverse complement strand
TTGAGGAAAGCCTCGGATGCGGGGCGCTTTTCCCTGCTACCATGGTGCGAACAACAACGCGAATGACAGGCAGGAATATGAAGCTCACTATAGAATCGATGACCTACGGCGCCGACGGGCTGGCACACGCCGACAACGGCAAGGCCGTCTTTGTGCAGGGCGCCGTGGCAGGCGACACCGTCGAGGCCGAGGTCGTACAGGACGGCAAGTCGTTCATGCGTGCCCGCACCACCGAGATTCTGGAGCCAAGCCCCGATCGCATTCAGCCTCCCTGCCCCTTCGTGGGCATCTGCGGCGGCTGCTCGTGGGGCAATCTCTCACGCACGGCACAGCTCGCCGCCAAGGAGCAAAATCTGCGCTCCACGCTCGAGCGTATCGGCAAGTTCAGCCCCGATCAAGTCGATGAACTGGTGCAACCCATCCGCCACACCAAGGATGATTGGGGCTACCGCAATAAAATCGAACTCGAGCCGACCGTTGTAAACGGCCGCGTGCGTCTTGGCATGCACGGTGTCGATCCTCGCAAGATCGTGACCGTCGATTCGTGCCCGTTGTTCGACAAACGCTTCCCCAAGGCACTCAAATCGGTCGTCGGCGCACTCAAC
The DNA here is from genome assembly GCA_902494935.1 of uncultured Collinsella sp. Lineage (GTDB taxonomy): Bacteria > Actinomycetota > Coriobacteriia > Coriobacteriales > Coriobacteriaceae > Collinsella. The sequence goes on along the minus strand of CABUVH010000013.1, from coordinate 20,437 downwards.
TATCTAAGCGGCAGCCATGACTTGGGGCTCGAACGCGTGGGCATTCGCGCATCGCGCCGCACCAAGGCACTCGAGGTCGCACTCTGGACGCCCACAGGCTCTTTTCCGCGCTCGCAGGTCTCCCGCGTGCTGGCGGACGCCGCTCATCCCACGAGCATCGTGCGCGTGATGAGCAAGGGCGAAAAGAAGGCCCGCCGTGTCTCCAAGGTCGAAATGCTCGCCGGAGAGGGCTCATGGACCGAGAATATCGCCGAGGGTCAGATGCGCTTGTCTGCCCCGTCTTTTTTCCAGGTCAACACCAAGGGTGCCGAGATTTTGATCGAGCTTGTCATGGAAGCGCTCGACCCGCAGGAAGACGAGCTTGCCGTGGACCTGTACTGCGGTGCCGGCACCTTTACCCTGCCGCTCGCCCGCCGCTGCGACTTTGTCGCTGCCGTCGAGGCCTACGGCCCCGCCGTGCGCGATCTACGCCGTAACCTGGAAATCAACAAGCTTGATAACGTCGACGTCATCGGCGGAGACGCGGTGCGCGAGTTCCCCGACCAGGATGCCGACATCTTGGTGGTCGACCCGCCGCGCGCAGGCCTCGCCCCCGAGGCGATCGACCTTATCGCCAGCACGAGTGCCCGCGATGTCGCCTACGTGAGCTGCGACCCGGCCACCCTGGCGCGCGATCTCAAACGCTTTGTCGAAGAAGGCACCTTCTCCCCCGTAAAGATCACGCCAGTCGATCTGTTCCCACAAACCTTCCACTGCGAGACCGTCGTCCACCTCAAGCGCAACTAGCCACTTAATCATTGCTCAGAAAAATCATTGGGAAATCGAGCGTGGCAAGCGGAGGTCTTCGGGGTATAAGACGGCTAATTGTATGCCGCCTATGAAAGGAACCCTCATGCCCAGCGTTGCCGTTCTCGCCGCCGATGGCTTTGAAACTATTGAATGCTTGACCATGGTCGATGTCATGCGTCGCGGCGGCGTGCGTGCCACGCTCGTCTCGATTATGCCCACGCGTGAGGTCGTAAGCTCGCTGCAGATCCCCGTGACCTGCGATGCACTCTTTGATGAGATCAACTTTGACGAGTACGACTGCGTCGTGCTGCCCGGCGGCCTGCCCGGTGCCACCAACTTGCGCGCAGATCAGCGCGTCTGCGACGTGGTCTGCGAGTTCGCCGCGACCAAGCACGTCGCCGCCATCTGCGCCGCCCCGTTTATCCTGGGCGAGCTCGACCTGCTCGAGGGGCACCATGCCACGTGCTTCCCTGGCTTTGAGAAAAGCTTCCCCGAGGGCGCCTATACCGGCGAGAAGGTTACGCAAGACGGCAACATCATCACCGCCAGCGGCATGGCCCAGTCGCTCCCCTTTGCGCTTGAACTGCTGCGCACGCTCGCCGGCGACAAGGCTGTCGAGAAGGTCGCCGAGGGCATCCAACTATGATTTTGGCTTCGCAATCACCGCGCCGCATCGAGTTGATGCGCGAGGCAGGGTATGACATTCGCGTGATTCCCGCAGAAATCGACGAGACTCCCTTCGACGGCGAGGCCCCGCTCACACTTGTCGAGCGCTTGGCACGCGCCAAGGCGGCTGCCGTTGCTGCCGAGTATGCCGAGCCCAATGAGCTGACGGTCGCGGCCGACACCATCGTCACCTTTGACGGCAAGATTCTGGGCAAGCCGGCAACCGAGGACGAGGCGCGCACCATGCTCCGTGAGCTTTCGGGCCGCACGCACCAGGTCGCAACCGGCGTCTGCATCGTTAAGGCAGGCGATACTGCCGCCCCGCATGCCGCCGAGAGCCTGTCGTTTGTCGATGTGACCGACGTGACGTTCTATGAGCTTACCGACGGGCAGATCGAGCACTACGTCACCTCTGGTGAGCCCATGGATAAGGCAGGCGCCTACGGCATCCAGGGCACAGGCGGCCGCATGCTCGTGCACGATATTTCGGGCGACTTCTATAACGTGGTGGGCCTACCCATCGCCCGCGTCGCACGTGCCATTCAAAAACTCTCGTAATTGCATCTGGCGCCGGGTGTCCCCCAGCGCCTACAATTTTGGCGTACCGTACGGATCCCGACCGGGCACAAGGCGCGGCGGAAAACCGATAGGAGTTAAACATGGATACACTGCTCGAGGCCATTGACGTCTGCGATGTCGATGGCTTTTGCTATGGCAACTATACGGACGAGGAGGCCGGCACCGGTTGCACCGTAATCGTGGCACCCGAGGGCGCCACCGGCGGTGTTGACGTTCGCGGCGGTGCTCCCGCTTCGCGCGAAACCGACCTGCTGCGACCTGAGAACACCGTCGACAAGGTCCACGCCGTCTGCCTTTCGGGCGGATCGGCCTTTGGCCTCGAGGCTGCAAGCGGCGTCGCTCGCGAGCTTGAGAGCCGCGGCATCGGCCTTCCCGTCGGCCCCACGCAGGTGCCTATCGTGTGCTCGAGCTGTATCTTCGACCTCGCCTTTGGTAACCCCACCGTTCGCCCCGACATTGAGGCCGGCATCGCCGCCGTGCGCGAAGCACTCGACAACACCCCCACCAAGCTCGAACAGGGCAACGTAGGCGCCGGCACGGGCGCCACCGTGGGTAAGCTCATGGGGCCCGCCACCTGCATGAAGGCCGGCCTTGGAGCTGCCGCCGTGGCACTCGGCCCCATCAAGGTGGGCGCCGTGGTCTCGGTCAACGCCTGCGGCAACGTTGTCGACCCCTTCACCGGCGAGTGGGTCGCCGGTATGCGCGCCGCAGCCGATAGCGACCAGATCGTCGACATGGAACTCGCAGCCTTTGCCGCCGCCGGATCCATGCAGATGCCGCTCGACCGCACCAACACCACCATCAGCTGCATCGTCACCAACGTGGAACTCACTAAGGCACAAGCCACCAAGGTCTCCCAGATGGCTGCAGACGCCTACGCACACGCCATCCGTCCCACGCACACCACCAACGACGGCGACACCATCTACACCCTCGCCAGCGGCAAACTGGGCGCCCAGGCAAGCGCCACCGTTCCCCTAGACCTGCTGGGCATGCTCGCAGTAAGGGCCCTGGAAACTGCCATCGTAAACGGAGCCAAAACCGCCAAAACCTCCCACGGAATCCCAGGTGCTGCGAAGTAATCTCACTCGACCGTCGGTCGGAGGCGGGCGGGCATTACGTTTGCTGCTCTACAGTCCTATGCAAGACGAAGGCCACATTAAGTGGCCTTCTTTGCATGCGGAACTCGCGACAAACGTAATGCCCGCCCGCCTCCGACCGACTACCAACTAATATTTTTTCAGCCCAGGCCCCTGTGTACCGCGCGTCGAAGATCTTCAAATTCAAATAACCTGACAATCGATTCTTATAGCAGAGGCCCCTTGGCCTTTAGTTTGATACAAGTTCCGCACGAGCCGGAAAGCACTTAATGTGCTTTCCGTGCGAGCAGGACTGTTCGCAGTAGCAAACTAAAGGCCAAGGGGCCCAGTCAACCTATCAGCAGCGATTACTCAGCAGCTAGTTGAATTTGAAGATCTTTGAGGCAAGACGGTATAGGCCGAGTGTGGTTTTGTCACCGGCACGACCGCGCAGATTGGTGAAGAACCCGACCACACCGTAGCGGGCACGACGATACATGCGCTCGTCATAGGCCTTCAAATCATTCCACAGCGTCTTTAGGCGCTCGTCGGCGCAATCTTCCTCGGAAAGCTTGGTGAGCACCGAGCAAATCGCCATCATCATGGTGAAGTACCCCATCATGTACGAACGCAAGCGCGACGACTCAACATCGCTGTACAGATGGTACGACTCCATCATGATACGTGTAACACGGAACTGCTGGTCCAGACGCTTGACCATCGTTGCCTCGTTGACGCTCTGGCCTTCGCGACCGATAAAGTAGCGGTAGAGGTCGATGTCGGCGTAGTACATGGTCTTGCAACGCGGTAGCGGCACGTAGGCGTAGATGTTGTCCACATAGAACGTGTGCGGCGGCATGGGAAGGTTGGACTCGCGCAGCACATCCGTGCGATAGCACAGGCTGTGCATGAGTAGGTTCTGGTCCAGGCGGAAATGACCGATCTGATCCCAGGAAAAGATCTTTTTGCGCGGCAGGGCAAATTTGTAGCCAATAGCGGTATGCGTGCCCTCGTAAACCTTCTCGTACACGTAGTTCGAGATAAACAGGTCAACGCGCTGGTCACGCTCTTCAAAGCCACGCAGAATCGACAGTATAGTCGAAAGAGCCGCAGCATCGAGCCAGTCATCCGAGTCGACGACCTTGTAGTAGGTGCCCTGTGCCTCGCGCAGACCCGAAAGGACGGCAATACCGTGGCCGCCGTTCTCCTGGTGCACCGCGCGAATGATACCGGGATAACGTGCCTCCCACTCGTCGGCCTTATCGGCCGTCTCGTCCTTGGAGCCGTCGTCCACTACGATAATCTCGATATCGGTGGCGTAATTGCTCCCCTCCAAGATAGAGGTGATGCAATGGTCCATGTCCTTGGCGGCGTTATACGAGGGAATACCGAATGTTATGACTTTATGCATGGCAGGCGATAATCTCATCCGAAAGATCGAGGGCGGAATTGGTCACAGCGTCCATATCGTAGTAACGATACTCGGCCAGACGACCCACCGGGTGGAAGTTCGTCAGGTTCTGGACGCGCTCAAGATAGCGCTCATAGAGCTCACGGTTCTCGGGCTCAAGAATGGCGTAGTACGGCGTCTCACCCGAGCCGGGCGTATAGGCCTTGGAGTATTCCTTCATGATGGTGGTCTTGCCGGGCAGGACCTGGCCAGTCATATTCTTGAACTCAGTGATGCGCGTGTAATCCTCGCTCGTGGTGTAGTTGACGGTGCCCACGGGCTGGAACTGATCCATATCGAGCGTCTCGAACTTCATGTCGAGCGTACGGTACGGCAGGGCGCCCAGGTCGAGATTGAACAGCTCGTCGAGCGGACCGGTGTAGACGATCTCGCCGCCATAGACCTTACCGTCGATCTTGACGGTGGTCTCGTCGATCTCGAAGAGGTCGCGGGCGTCCACGTCGCAGAACACATCAATCAGATCGTGGTCGAGCATATGCTCAAACAGCGCGGTATAGCCGTCCTGCGGCATGCCCTGGAAGGGAGCCTGCGGGAAGTAGCGGTCATCATCGCCCACAAAGACGGGAACACGGCCGGTGATCGAGGGATCAATCTGGTCGGGCGTCTGGCCCCACTGCTTCATGGTGTAATGCAAAAAGACGTTCTCGTAGACGTAATCAGCGACCTCGGCCAAGTCGGGGTCGTTCTTCTTACGCAGCTCCATAATGGGCACCTTGACATCCTTGCCAAAGGTCTCCACGAGCTTCTGATACAGCTCCTCGCCGCGCTCGTCACCAAAGGCGAGCTTGAGACTCGCGTGGTTGAAGGGCACGGGCATAAGGGTGCCGTTGATGTTGGCGAGCACCTTGTGCTGATAATCCGTCCACTTGGTAAAGCGCGACAGGAAATTGTGCACGCGCTCGTTAAAGGTGTGATAGATATGCGGACCGTACTCGTGGATCAGGATTCCGGCCTCGTCAGTGCAGTCATAGGCATTGCCCGCAATGTGGCTACGGCGCTCCAAAACGGCAACACGATAGCCGATGGTCTCGGCAAGACGGCGGGCGCAAACGGCACCGGCATATCCAGCACCGACGACAATCATGTCGTACGCGCCGGCGTTAAAGCCTTCAGGCAGGCCTGAGGTAATCTGCATCGATACTCCTTGTCAAAAGCCACGGGCTCGTTAGCTGGGCTTTTCTCGAACATTCTTCGAGACATATTTATCAGAGCGATTATAGCGCTAATGCGTCCTATAATGAGCTTGCCACACAAGGAAAGCTCAAGCACCGCGGCGTACATAATTGAAAGGTAAACCCGCTAGCAGCGGGTTTATTCGTGAACAGCCGGGTGCCTGGAGCTTAGCGAAACGCTTGTAAGGAGTAACATGAGCGATTTCCTAAACCGTATGAAGTCTGCCGCCAAGGCCGACCTTAAGACGATCGTCCTGCCCGAGGGCGAGGATCCGCGCACTATCGTCGCGGCCACCAAAATCATCGAGGAGGGCCTGGCAAAGATCGTCATCCTGGGCAACCCCGACGAGATCAACGTTCCCGGCGCTACCGTCATCGACCCGCGCAATGCCGAGAAGCATGAGGAGTACGCGCAGAAGTTTGCCGAGCTCCGCGCCAAGAAGGGCGTTACCATCGAGCAGGCTCGCGCCCAGGTGATGGACGCCACCTACTTTGGCACCATGATGGTCAAGATGGGCGATGCCGACGGCCTGGTCTCCGGCGCCTGCCACTCCACCGCCGACACCCTGCGCCCTGCACTTCAGATCCTCAAGACCGCCCCGGGCACCAAGCTGGTCTCGGCCTTCTTCGTGATGTGCACCGACACCCCGCAGTTCGGCACTGACGGCACGCTGATCTTCGCCGACTGCGGCCTCAACATCAACCCGTCCTCCGACGAGCTCTCCGAGATCGCCATCGCCTCCGCTCACTCCTGGTCCACCTTCATGGGCAACGTTGAGCCGCACGTGGCCATGCTCTCCTACTCCACCATGGGCTCCGCTGGCGGCGAGGTCGCCAAGAAGGTCCAGGAGGCTGTGAAGTTCTGCAAGGAGAAGGCTCCCGAGCTCGCCATCGACGGCGACCTGCAGCTCGATGCCGCTATTGTCCCCACCGTCGCCCAGCTCAAGGCTCCCGGCTCCTCCGTTGCCGGCAAGGCCAACGTGCTCGTGTTCCCCGACCTCGAGGCCGGCAACATCGGCTACAAGCTGGTCCAGCGCTTCGCCGGCGCCGACGCCTACGGCCCCATCCTGCAGGGCATCGCCAAGCCGGTCAACGATCTGTCGCGCGGCTGCTCTGCTGACGACATCGTGGGTGTCGTGGCCATCACCGCCGTCCAGGCTCAGATGGCTGAGTAGCGGACATATCCCCTCGGGACAGGAATTTCCACCTGCTAGCAAAAAGGCCTCCGGAGCTGTTGCTCTGGAGGCCTTTCGTTTACTTGCAAATGCGTGCGTTAGTTGTTCTTGGTCAGACGCTCGACGTCGTGGGCGATCATGTATTCCTCGTCGGTGGGGATGACCATGACCGTGACGGCGGAACCGGCGGCGCTGATGACCTGCGGGCCGTTGCCCACGGCCTCGCGGTTCTTGTTATTGTCGATGCGCACGCCCAGCCACTCAAAGCAGTCGCAGAAGGCCTTGCGGATCGACCAGTCGTTCTCGCCGATGCCGGCGGTAAAGGTGATGGTATCCACGCCCGCCATGGAGGCGATCATGGAACCGGCCTGCTGCATGGCCTTGTAGGCAAACATGTCGAAGGCGAGCAGGCAGCGCTCGTCTCCCTCGGAGGCGCGCGTACGGATGTCGCGGGCGTCGTTGGAGATACCCGAGATGGCAAGCAGACCAGACTGCTTGTTCATCATGTCATCGACTTCTTGATAGCTGTAGCCGCCCTCGCGCTGGAGGTAGCACACGGTGGCAGGGTCAATGGAACCACAACGGGTGCCCATCATCAGGCCGTCGAGCGGCGTGAGCCCCATCGTGGTGTCGCGGCAAACGCCGTCCTCAATGGCGGCGAGCGAAGCGCCGTTGCCCAGATGGCACGAAAGCAGACGGTGGCAGCACGAGCCCAGAATCTCCTTTGCCATCATCCACTCGTAGCGGTGGCTCGTACCGTGGGCGCCGTACTTGCGCACATGGTACTTGTCGCACACGTCCTTGGGCAGCGCGTAGGTGTAGGCAACCTCGGGCATGGTCATGTGGAACGAGGTGTCGAAGACGGCCACGTTGGGCAGCTCCGGATACTTCTCGCGGCAATATTCGATTGCCGCGGCCTCGCCGTAATTGTGCAGTGGGGCGAGCGGGGCCACCTCAAGGATCTTAGCCATGACCTCGTCGTCAACGACTGCGGAATCATCGAAGTGCCAGCCGCCCTGAACGATACGGTGGCCGATGCCATCGATCGTAAAGTCGGTCTTCTCGAGCTCCTCGAGCACGCGAGCGATAGCAGAGCGATGATCGGGGAAGGGAACCTCCTCGGTCTGCTTGGCGCCACCGTTCTCGGAATGACCAAAGATACCCATGTCCGAGCCGATACGCTCGCAGTTGCCCTTGGCGAAAACCTCGCGGGTATCGGTATCCAGAAGCTGATATTTAAGGCTTGAGCTGCCGGCGTTGACAACAAGTACGTTCATGAGACTCCTTTGCAGTGCAATACGGTCGACGCAGACCTCTTAAGGCGGCCGCATTTTAATAAGAAGTTATCATATCTTGATAAATAGATATCAGCATATCGCCCAACGAGCGCAAAAGAGGGGCCGAACGGCACTCGGTCGTCCAGCCCCTCCCCTCTTGCAATTACTTACCGCTGACGATGCGCTCGACGTCGGAAGCGATCATGAACTCCTCGTCCGTGGGGATGACGAAAATCTTGACCTTGGAATCCTTGGCAGACAGGCACCAAGCGCCATCGCCACGCAGGGCGTTACGGGCATGGTCCATCTTGACGCCCATAAAGGCCAGACGGTCGGCCACGCCAGCGCGGACAGCCGGAGCGTGCTCGCCGATGCCGGCGGTAAAGACCAGGGTGTCCATGCCGCACATGGAAGTGGCCATCTCGGCGGCCTTGGCGGCAATCTTGTAGACGAACATATCGAAGGCGAGCTGAGCCTCGGGGTCACCGGCAGCGGCGAGCTCCTCAACGTTGCGGCAGTCGTTGGTCTTGCCGCCGGTCACAGCCAAAAGGCCGGACTTCTTGTTCATCATCTCGTCGACCTCGTCGAAGGTGTAGCCGCCTTCGCGCTGCAGGTAGCACACGGTAGCAGGGTCGATGGAGCCGCAGCGGGTGCCCATCATGACGCCGTCGAGCGGCGTCAAGCCCATGGTGGTGTCCATGCACTTGCCGTCCTCGATGGCGCACAGGGAAGCGCCGGAGCCGATATGGCACACGACGACCTTGCGGGCCTCGCCGTTGGTCATCTCGGCAACCTTCTTGGAGATGTAGCGGTAGCTGGTGCCGTGGGCGCCGTACTTACGGATGTGCAGCTTGTCGCAGACGTCCTTGGGCAGGGCGTAGGTCTTGGCGACCTCGGGCATATTGAAGTGGAAAGCGGTGTCGTAGACCGTGACGTTGGGCAGATCGGGATACTGCTCCAGGCAGTACTCGATAACGTTGGCCTCGGGGTTGTTGTGCAGCGGGGCGAGCGGAGCGACCTCGCGGATCTTGGCGAGGACGTCCTCGTCGACGAGGGAGGAATCGCCGAAGTACCAACCGCCCTGAACGATACGGTGGCCGATGCCCTCGATCTTGACGCCGTTGGCCTCGAGGTCCTTCAGGACAACCTCGATGGCGACTTTGTGGTCGGGGAACTCGATGTTCTCGGTCACCTTCTTGGAACCGTTGGCAGCGTGGGTGAAGGTACCGCCGGTAAAGCAGACGCGCTCGCAGGAGCCCTTTGCGGACACCTTGTGGGACTTGGTATCGATGACCTGATACTTGAGGGTCGAAGATCCTGCGTTGACGACCAGAACGTTCATGTGTCTCCCTACTAACAGGCGGTGTGGCGCCGCCAGGTTACATACGCTTCAATAATAAACCCAAACGCCCTCGCGCTCGGGTTTATTGCGTTGATATATAAGTTATCGGTGCCCAAATACTCACGGCCTTTGACTTGTAAGACGAAATAGCGCGGGGATATACACCAAAGAAGATATCCCGAGCGCTACAAGCAATATGACTCGAATACCCGCGATGCTGCTCAACGCAGCGTTGAGCAGATAGAAAAGGATGGCACCCACCGCCACCATCTGGCTTTGGACCGAAATCAGTGAACAGCGCATCGAAGAATCGACAGCATTTTGAAAAATTGAGTATTTAATGGGAGCAAATAACGAGTAAGCAACCGTCTGCAGTACATAGAACACGGGCAGCAAATAGACCGGAGTAAAGGGAATCAAAAACAGAGCAGTCAGGAAAAGGCGCACGATGCCGCAAATACGCGCAAAACGGCCCTTGTCGACATGAGCAATCACACTCGGCACAATAAGCCCCATGGAAGCCGAGGCAAGGAGCTGGACCGCAATGGTCACACCCGAAGCGACGGCATTCATTCCGCGACCCGCAAGCAGCAGTGAGAAAAAGTCTTCCAGGGCGACAAAAGCAAATGCCTGAGAGCAGTCCATGATGAACGCTGAACGAAGAATGCCATTACACGCAATAGCGGCACCGATCATCTTCGGGCTAATTCCACGCTCAGGTGTCCCCGCAGTGCTCCCTCTTTGCATCTCAGGAATGCAGACAACGACAACCAACGTCAACACCATTGCGATGATATCTGCCGAAAGACCAATGAGATATGCACCGACAGACGAAATGAAACCGCCCACGCAAGCGGAGATGGCATAAGAGGCATAGAAAACAAATCGCTCAACGACATTAAGTCTTACGAGCTGGTCCTGAGAGACGCTGTCAATGTAGATCGCTTCTATGGATCCGCTCACACATGCAACTGCAAATCCTTTGAGAGCAAACGCGCCGATTAAAAGCAGAGGAGAACGGGCGAAAAGTAGGGCGGCGTAGTATCCAAGCATTCCCACGACGCCAACGAGACCGCTTGTCTTTCGTCCAAACCTGTCAGCAATATAGCCAGTGGGAACCTCAAGAATGAACTTACTCACTTGGTATGCAATCATCATGCTAGAAATCGCTACCATCGAGAATCCTACGAATTCAAGATAAACCGTCAGAAAATACAAAATGGTGCTGAAGTTCGACAGAAAAACGAACGTCATATAAAGCAAAACCGTACGGTTTTTCATGCTCCGCCCTCCAAGAGCCAATAGCCCAAACCGAAATCTTGGAAAAGCATGAGGGCAAAGCCGTCAGCTATGTGTTACAAGGCGTCAATAATCACTTGACGTCTCGAAGCCAATTAATTTCACGAAGCAAGATGACGCAATAGGTGCAGAAAAACCGTCTGGTGTCGATCAGTCCAGGAATTTTGCCGATAGCAAAAGTAAATAGGCAAGGTTACATCACGCGAGCCTTCAATGGAGCACTCACTCACTTCTAATCCATCCGATGCGAGAGAGGACCCAGACAAACTCAATATCAATCCCCCGGCTTGAAGAAACTCAGTCTGAGCCCTGCTTCCGTATTCAACATCACGGAAGCGAAAATTGACGAGCTGGGCTTCAGGGCATTGGTTAATCGCATTGAGACAGGGTGACAAATTAATGGGAACAGCGAGCCTGCCGCTCAGTAACTCGCGAATGGTCATGGCGCCCACAGATTGATGACCCGCTGGACACGAAAGAACCTTGAGCTCCTTTTCACCCAAGTATTTCGAAGAAAGGACACTATCCCTTGGTTCCTCAAATGAGATGGCCGCATCCGAAATGCCAAGCACAAGTGATTCAAAGCATGTGGCCGTTGGCTGATGCCAAACATCAAGGTGAATCTGGGGGTGCAAGCTTTCAAACGAGTCGTACCAGCTTTCGGAAAAAGACGCCCCCGCCCGTGAAGACAGGGGGCGTAAAGACGGAAGTGGCCGTCGGGCGAAACGCCGCCGTTCCCCGATTGAGCGTACTTTTTGAGATCGTCGACTTGTGCCAGGATCACGCGTGCACGACGCGCAAATTCTCTGCCCGCCGGAGACAAAACAGCCTCCCCCGCCGATCGGTCGAGCAAAACAATCTGATACTCAGATTCCAACTTTTTGATTGCCGACGAAACGGCCTGTGGGCTCACGTGAACGGCGCGAGCCGCTTTGCGCACGCCGCCGTAGTTCGCTACCGCTTGAAGGTATTCGAGTTGAGAAAGCTGCATAGGTTACTCCAAAGGCAGCCAAGGCGACGGGCTGTGCGTCCTCAGATGAGGTTCTCGCCCAGGTTCTTGCCGCCGAGGACATGCATGTGGAAGTGCATGACGGTCTGGCCGGCGTTGACGCCCTTGTTGGAGATGACACGGAAGCCGTCCTCCAGACCCTTGGCCTTGGCGACCTCCTGGATGGCGTGAGCCATGGCGCCCATGGTCTCGGCAGGCACGTTGTCGGCGATGTCGCTGTAGTGCTTCTTGGGAATCACGAGCGTGTGGACCGGCGCCTGGGGGTTAAGGTCGTCGAACGCGATGACCTGGTCGTCCTCATAGACAACGGTCGAAGGGATCTCGTGGTTGGCAATTTTGCAGAAGATGCAATCACACATGGTAGGTTCCTTTCTCACAGACCAAGGTAATTATATTTGGTCGAGATGGTTAGAACGAGAGACTGTCGTCGGTGTTGGCGGCTTCGCCGTCGGCGAGCACGTCGTTGCCGTCGACGTCCTTAAGGAGCACCGAGACCTTCTGCTCGGCATCGGACAGGCGGGTGCGTAGGCTCTTGAGGAGCTCGACGCCGCGGGTATAGCTCTCAAGCGACTCCTCGAGCTCCATGTCGCCCGACTCCAGGCTGCGGATGATGAGCTCCAGCTCCTGCGAGGCCTGCTTGTACGTAAGCTGCTCGACCGGGGTCTTCTCTGCCATATCTGTTTCCTTTCCTAAAGGTTTATCGCTATGAAACGCGGCCTATTCGACCGTATCGACCGTTGCTGCCACGTTGCCGTCTGCCATGCGCACGCGAATGGCGTCGCCGGGCTTAAAGGTCTTGGCGCTCGTAGCCACACCGTCATCGCTGTACGCGATGGAGTAACCGCGGGCAAGCACCTTGAGCGGCGACAAGGCATCGAGCGACGCGGCAGCTCGGCCCAGGTTAGACGTGGGTTTGCTGAGCATCGTACGTCCCTGATGCTCCAGACGGGAACTCGCAAGCGTGAGCGCATGGCGCGTGCCATCGAACCCTGAGGTGCTTGCGATCAAGCGCTCGGGCAGACGCTCGAAGTTGAAGCGGAAGGCCCCAACCGAACGCGTTATGGCGCCCGACAGTCGATCGGCCGTCAGGGCAAGCTCAGACTCGCGACGCTCGACCATAAACGTCGGGTCGTTGAGGCACGGGCGGCACGCGGCCGCATCGAGCGCGTCGCCCAGACGAGCCGTATAGGTGTCCCAGGCACGACGGCCGCGCTGGTCGAGCATTTCCAGATCGACCTGATCCGACCCGATCATCGAAGCCATCGCGGCGCCCAGACGCTGGTGGCGTGTCTCGAGCACGTCGGCCAACTCCGTCATGGCCGGCGCCACCGATTCTGCCGCTGCCGTTGGTGTGGAGGCGCGACGGTCGCTCACCATGTCGCAGATCGAGGTATCGGGCTCATGCCCAATACCGGTCACCACGGGCACGGGACAGGCTGCCACCGCACGGGCAAGCTCCTCGTCGTTAAAGGTCATGAGGTCCTCGAAGGAACCGCCGCCACGCACGAGCAAAATGCAATCGGGCGCCGGCGTAATGGCAGCGGCGCGGTGCAAGCCTTCAATAAGCTCTGCCGGCGCACCCTCGCCCTGGACCTTTGCGCCCACGCAGACAAGCTCGACGAGCGGGTTGCGACGGCGCAGCGTACGCTTGACGTCGTCGATTACGGCGCCCGAAAGCGAGGTGACGACCGCCACGCGCGAGCAAAACACCGGGATGCGACGTTTGCGCGCCTCGTCCATCAGGCCCTCGCGGCGTAGCTTTTCGGCCAACTGAGCCACCTGCTGACGCAGCAAGCCCTCCCCCGCCAGCGAGAACGAGCGGGCGACGAAGCTCATGCGACCCGTAGGCTTGTAGAGATTGAAGCTGCCCTTAAAGCTTACCTGCATGCCGTCGCGCAGATCGAAAGTGCGCTTAAGGTAGGCGCCCTTCCAGATGATGCAGTCGACGGCCGCCGAGTCGTCCTTGATTTGGAAGTAGCAGTGGCCGCTTCGGGCGTTAGGACCACGAAAACCCGTGACCTCACCCAAAACGCTCAGCTGCGGAATGGCATCGAGCGCGCCGGCGGCGATCTCCACCGCTTGGCTCACGCTGAGCTCTTTGCGCTCCTGCTCATCCGAACCGTCGAACTCGGCGGAAACGGTATTGCCGGTCAGATTCCAGCCTGCCACGCAGCCCCCTTTCGTCATCGTGCACATGGGCTCCGGCCCTGCGCAAATTCAAGTCCAACACATAGTACAGCGCCGCGGGGACACAAATCCCCACGGCGCCTGTCAAGCCAATTTGTTATCGGTTGGAGTTTCTGTTGTAACGAGCCATAAGGTAGAGCAGCTGAATAATCGAGGTGAGCGCCGCCGCCACGTAGGTAAGCGCGGCTGCCGTCAGCACCTTCTTGGCGCCGTTGACCTGCTTGGAACTCATACCCGACCGCTCGATATACGCCACGGCGCGTCGACTGGCATCAATCTCGACAGGCAGCGTAACGAGTTGGAACAGCACGCTAAACGAGAAGAAGACCAGCGCGAGGGTCGTGAGCCCGGCAATGTTCATAAACAGGCCCAAGAGTAACACGATGGTCCAGGTGTTCTGGGTAAAGTTGACGACCGGCACGAGGGCGGTACGCACTTTCATCATGGCATAGCCGCTTTGACGCTGGGCGGCATGGCCCGCCTCGTGGCAGGCGACGGCAACGCTTGCGACCGAACCGCCCGAACGGTTGGCATCCGACAGATACAGGTTGTTGTCCTGCGGGTTGTAATGGTCGGTGAGCTCGCCAGCGACACCCTTGATACCCACGGCGCTACAACCGTTGGCATCGAGCATGCGGCGAGCGACTGTGGCACCCGTATCGCCGTCCGAGCGAACCTTGGACCAGGTTTTGTACGTCGAGTTGATATAGTTCTGTGCGGCAAGGCCAAGCACCGTGCAGACAAGAACAACCAGCAGGTACAGCGGGTCGATGCCAAAGCCGTATCCATAGTAATAAGGCATGCGAATTCCTCCGAGTCGAGTTACACGTTGGAGGCATTTTACCCACTCAACCGGCTAGGCTTCCCTACAGGAGCTCGATTTTGCCGTCCTTCACCGTCAACCCCATATTGCCGGAAAGCAGATCGTCCAGGCGCGAGCCCACAAGCTCAAAGCGCCAACCTTCGCGCAGGCGGCTCTGCTCGGGATGCTCAATGTAGTCGGCCAGGTCATCGCGCGAGGCAATGACCGAGGTCGCAACGCCTGAGCGCTCGGCAACCAGGCGGATAAGCGCATACATAAGGTCAGTCACGCTCTCCAGCTCCGGCGAAATCTGACGATGTCCGCGCACCAAGAGCGGCAGGCGATCGTGCGGACAGCTCGCACCGCGCTTGATGGCCATGAGCGCACCGTCCACGTCGCGCTCCCCCAATTGATCGGTACCGCGAATGCTACGGAACTCCTCAACGCGCACGGGATTGCGCTTAACGAGCGCTAGCAGCGTGTCGTCGGACATGACCCACTTGCGTGGGATGTTGCCCCGCTCGGCGCGGTCCTCGCGCCAGGCGGCGAGCTCGCGCGCGATACCCAGCTGATGACGGCTGCACGAATTGATGCGCTTGACCTTGCGGAACGCCTCGTGGCGATCGGCGCGATAGTGTGACTCGTCAGCCAGCGGGCGCAGCTCGTCGAGCACCCAGTCCACACGGCCCAGCTCGCGCAGGCGGCTCATCATCTCGGTATAGGCGACGATCAGGTACTTGACGTCATCGATCGCATACTCAATCTGCTTATCGGTCAGCGGGCGGCGCGACCAGTCGGTCAGTGACTCGGTCTTGGGCAGCGATACGCCGCAGAACGTCTGAACAAGCGCGCCATACGAAATCTGCTGGCGCTCGCCCAAAAAGGCGGCGGCGACCTGCGTATCGAAAATCGGTCGTGGCAGCACGCCCACGGTATGGAGCATGACCTCCATATCCTGCGAGCACGCGTGGAAGACCTTGGTCACGCTCTCGTCGGCCATAAGCTCGGCCAGCGGCGATAGGTCGTCGATTACCAGGGGATCGACCGCGACGCTCTCAGCAGGGGTGGCAATCTGAACCAAACATAGACGCGGATGGAACGTGCGCTCGCGCAAAAACTCGGTATCGACGGCAATCGCGTCGAACTCACGGGCGCGCTGGCAAAAGTCGAGTAGAGCCTGATGTGTGGAAATGTACATATCAACCCATCGAATAAGGTTAGGCCCGAAAAACACGGGTAGGATATCGGCATTGCCTTACAACTATACTCGGTTAGTCACAGAACGGGAACGTAAGTATGCGCTGCCTTATCATCCACAACCCGGCATCGGGCCCCAGCTCAGATGAAATCTACGCATTTACGCACGCCCTCGCGCAGGGCGGCGACGAGGTCGTGATGCGCTTTATCGGCGATGGCATGGAACCCGAGGACGCCGTGGCAGACGTGCGCGAGTTTGACCGCGTGGTCGTTTCGGGCGGCGACGGCACTGTCTCCAACGTGCTCGACCAGATGCGCGGATGCGGTGTCCCCACGCTCGTCTTCCCCTCCGGTACGGCCTGCCTGTTCTTCAACAACATCGGCAATGCCCCCGAGGCGGCGGCGCTCGCCAAGGCCTGCCGTGCCGGTCGCACGGTCAAAGTCGACATGGGCGAGCTCTTTTGGCTCGACGAGAACGGCAACGAGAAGCGCCACGGCTTCATCATCATCGCCGGCTCGGGCTTCGACGCCGAGATCATGATGAAGGCCGCCCCCACCAAAAACGACATCGGCGAGATCGCCTACTTCCTCTCTGCGCTCGCCACGCCCAACCCTACGGTAGCGCACTTTACGATTGAGCATGACGGCATTGTCGAGGAGCTCGACGGCATCTGCTGCATGGCCGGCAACACCTCGGTCATCCAAAACGACATCAACCTGTTCCCCGACTGCCGTATGAACGATGGCATGGTCGACATTGCGGTCATCGAACCCGTGCGCACCGTGCAGCTGCTGCCTACCGTGATCACCGCCGCACTCGACCCCGCCGGCAAGGTACTCGGGCGCCCGCAGTTCAAGATCATCCAGACCAAGGAAGCCAAGATCACCTGCACCCCGTCGCTGGGCATGCAGTTCGATGGCGAGATTATCTCCAGCAACTCGGGCGTCTTTGGAGCCCGCGCGCTTCCACAATGCCTCGACCTCATCGTCGACGAATTCTCCCCGCTCGGAAAATAGGAGGACCCTATGAACGACAATCCCCTGCTCGGCTTCATCATCATCGTTTTGGCCATGCTCGTCGGCTATGCGATCAACGTGATCCACCGCCGGAAGAAGTAATTCCACATTGGTATGATATTCATCCAATTATCGTCTCCCCTGCTGTTTATGCATTTGCCAAACAGCAGGGGGATTTTCATTTCGGGCATTCCCAGCTACTTTATTCGGCTACAGTAATCACAGGGCGCCTTTATTAAAGTAAAGCTACAAACTGAGTATAATTAACCGCTCGTCGCATATTTCATCACGCTTATCGAGTAAGTGTCTTTCATAGATGAATATTGTTTCCAGTTCGTTACGCTAATGGGGTGTCTTTATTGGCTGAAGCCCTCTGGCGACAGAGGGCTTTCGCACGCTGGGAGGGAAAATGAGGAAAACTCACCCCGTCAACGCGCTCAAGAAGCTAGGCATAGGCCTCGCCTTTGGAGCTGCAACCATCATGTCCATGCCGACATCTGCGCTCGCCTGCACGCAGATATACATGGGCAAAAACTATACGGCCGACGGCAATACGTACTACGGCCGCGCCGAGGACTTTGGCAAGCGCTATCTTAAGCACTACGGCATCGAACCTGCCCACGAACCTGGCTTTAAGTACAGCTCGATTGAATCTGCTTTTGAATACACTTCGAACAAGCCTACCTATCGCTACAGCTATGTACGCGACCACCCCTCCAACTGGATGGGTCGCACCGACGCCTACTCCGAGGCCGGCATCAACGAGAAGGGCGTCTCCTGCTCCGCCACGCTAAGCACCTCCTATAACGAGGAGGCCGCTGCAGCAGACCCCATCGATGAGGAAGTGGGTCTGGGCGAGTACAGTTACGGCAGCATCATCCTGGGCGAGAGCGCCACGGCCCGCGAGGGCGTCGAGCTTCTCGGCAGCCTGATCGATGATCAAGGCGTCTGCACCAACGACCAGATCATCATCGCCGACAACAACGAGACCTGGCTGTTCGCCACACTTTCCGCCCATCAGTGGATCGCCATGAAGCTCGCTGACGACGTCGCGTCGCTCAACCCTAATATCGGGAGCCTCAACTACGATGTCGACCTCAATGACACCGAGAATTGCCTCCACTCTGAAAAGATCCAATCCATGCCCGAAGAAAAGGGTTTCGCCAAATACTCCGCTGACGGCAAATTCGATGTCGCCCAAACGTATGGCGAAAGCCTCGCCGATTCCGGCGTAAACCAGTGGTCCCGCTATGTGCAAGGCCGCGATTATTTTGGTAGTCAGCTGACCGAAGGCACAGATTACGACATTATCACAGTAAAGGAGAAAGGAAAACCTGACCAAAAGGGAGCCATGGTCAGCGAAATCCAGCCCCTGTTCTTCAAGCCTGGCAAGTCTGGTTGGAGCACTTTCGAGTTGATTCGCGCCTTCGGCAACCGCGGCGAGAACGTCCCTGGCCTCAACGCGAACACTGATGGTGTTTATTGCATCGGCAGCGAGCGCAACACCGAGATCAACCTCTTCCAGATTCGTCGCGGGTATGACCCCGAAGTCGCTACCATCCAGTGGGAAATGCTCTCCCGCGCCGCGTACTCCGTCGCCATCCCGTTGTACTCCGCTCTGATAACTGAGGTCAGCCCGTACTTCAGCGATCAGACCGTCTCCTACGATCACTGCAAACAGACTGACGTCGTGTACAACGAGGAGCCCGAGAACTCAATCAACTACGTCCTCATGGACATCAGCTCGCTCTGCTTTGAGAACCCTGACACCCTTGGTATCAGCGTCCGTGCCTACCTCGATGCGCTCCAGAACGAGCTCATCGAGCAGAACAAGGAAGTTGACGCCGCCATGCTAGCCGAGACGACCACCGAGGGCCGCACTGCCCTGGCTAACAAGGCCGGCAAGGCTGCTACCGAGAACACCTACAAGAAGTGCAAGGCACTGCTCCAGGAGATGCGCGCCTATCAGAAGGCCGAAAACTTCGACCAGCCCTTCACCCCGAGCGACCTGAACACCGAGATCAACGGCCTCAAGGTGTCCATCACCTACGCCAAGGACGCTCTTGCCACCGACCCGGTAACCCCGGATCAGCCTGGTACTCCTGAGCAGCCCGGTACTCCTGAGCAGCCCGGTACCCCCGAGCAGCCCGCTAAGCCCGAGCAGCCCACCACCAAGCCCGAGAAGCCTGGCAAGTCGGACACCACGACCACGGTAACCACCAACAAGACGAACACCAAGGGCGGCCTGCCCACCACCGGTGATCGTTTTGATGGCCGCATGGTGGCCGCATTCGCCATCGCTGGCGTTGCCGTCATCTCCGCGGGCGGTTACTTCCTCTACCGTCGCAATAAGGAGTAACGTCTTAGCTGAGCGGACAAGGCAGCAATGGCAGCCTCGCCCGCTCAGCCCGCTCTTTTGACCGGCGGGAAACCCGCCTGAAATCTTTTTAAAAAAGATTTCCCCGCACACACTTCGCTGTGCTATAGTGCAGCGCAACAGCAACTAGGTGCGACCGCGCCACGGCATCACGAAAGGAGCCACCAACATGAAGAACACGATGAAGTCTCTCAACAACTGGTGGTGGCGTGATGCGAATACGATCGGTCGACAGTGAGTCCCTCACGCCTGTTTTTGCGCTCTAGGTGATTGGAAGGCCTCCGGTTTCGACCGGGGGCCTTTTTCTATCTCGAGCCCGATCGCATTCGCATCACGCGCCTCCGCTTTTCTCTTGCACCCCCATTCCGAAAGGATTTTCACCATGTCTCAGAACACCACCGCCGCCCAGCCCCGCACCGTCCAGACCGCCGACCGCGGCAAACTCGACGTCCGCGCCCTCGTCCTGCTCGCCATCCTGCTCGCTGCCGGCTTCATCCTCAACTTCACCGTCGGCAAGGCCATCTCGGGCATCTCGGGCGGCATGATCAGCCCCGAGTTCATCATCTCGGCCTTCTGCCTCACCATCCTGGTCGTTCGTCCCAACATCGGCCAGGCGCTCGTCATTGGCCTCATCTCGGCTGCCGTGATCCAGATCACCACCACTTCGCCGTTCGTCGATTTTGCCGCCGAGGGCATCGCCGCCATGCTCATGGCCGGCATCGTCAACGCCGCCGGCAAGAACGGTCAGGTCAAGCCAGCCATCGCCATTGTCGCAACCTTCCTGACCACCTTTGTCTCCGGCGTCATCTTCATGATCATCAAGATGGCCATGCTCGGCGTGGTCGGCGAGCTCGCCGCCGCCATGCTGCCCGTCGTTGCCATGACCGCCGTCTTTAACGCCATTCTGGTCGGCGCCCTCTACCTGCCCATCCAGAAGGCTCTTAGACTCAACTAACCCGCTCGGCTTTACGAGCCACCCCATCTTGGCGTTCATTCGTC
>CABUVH010000012.1 GCA_902494935.1 uncultured Collinsella sp. | reverse complement strand
GACCTTCTGGTCGCGCCCTTGAAGTTGAACGTCAGATTGTCCAAATGCGGCCCGCGCAGCGTCGAGTCGTTACGCGGTTTGGTAAAACCGCGTAACTAAACCAACTTAAAGCCCTTGCGCTTGCCTACGGAGAGGGTGTCGCCCAGCTTTAGGGCACTAGGGTCGATGTTGTAGCTCTTGGGAGCCACGGCCTTGCCGTTGATCTTGACACCGCCGCCGTCGATATCGCGACGAGCCTGGCCGGCGCTCGCCGAAAGACCCAAGTCCTTGAGCAGGCCGGCGAGGTAGATCTGGCCCTCGTCGTTAACAGTCAGCTCAACGTGCTTCTCGGGGAAGTCGGCGAGCTGGCCCTCCTTGAACACGCGGTCGAACTCGGCCTGAGCCTCGTCGCCGGCACCGGCGCCGTGGTAGGTGTCGCACAGGTCGCGGCCCAGAGCGCGCTTGAGCTCGTAGGGGTCGGCAGAACCATCGGCCAGGGCGGCGTCGATCTTGTCGACCTCGGCCGGGGTGAGCGAGCTGGCCAGACGATAGTACTTGCCGATCATCTCGTCGGGGATGGACATGGTCTTGCCGAACATATCCTTGGGGGCGTCGGTCAGGCCGATGTAGTTGCCATAGGACTTGGACATCTTACGAACGCCATCGGTGCCCTCGAGCAGCGGCATGGTGAGCGCGATCTGGGGCTCCATACCCATCTTCTCCATGAGCTCACGGCCGGCGAGCAGGTTGAAGAGCTGATCGGTGCCGCCCATCTCCACGTCGGCCTTGATCTGCACAGAGTCGAAAGCCTGCATCACGGGATACAGGAACTCATGCAGGGCGATCGGCGTCTGAGACTGGTAGCGCTTGGTAAAGTCGTCGCGCTCAAGAATGCGGGCAACGGTGAACTTGGAGCACACCTGCAGCAGGCCGGCCAGATCCATCGAAAGGATCCAATCGCCGTTGTGCACGATGGTGGTCTTCTCGGGGTCCAGGATCTTCATGGCCTGGCTCACGTAGGTCTCGGCGTTGGCCTCGATCTGCTCCTGCGAAAGCTGCGGACGCGTGGAGTTCTTGCCCGAGGGGTCACCAATCAACGCGGTACCGTTGCCGATGATGAGGGTGACGTTGTGGCCCAGGTCCTGGAACTGGCGCATCTTGCGCAGCGGCACGGCATGGCCCAGGTGCAGGTCGGGGCTGGTGGGGTCGACGCCGAGCTTGATGTTGAGGGGCTCGCCCTTCTCAAGCTTCTTGCGAAGGTCGGCCTCGGGAACGATCTGCGCGGCGCCCGAGGTGATGATACGCATTTGCTCGTCAACAGACAGCATTGGGTATCCTCCTTTTGCTATAGCACCCTCGCCGAAAACGGCGGTGCTGGAAGTCCATAAACTCTCTTATGATAACAAACTGACGCGACGCGGCACCTACGACAGGAAAATCCTCGTCCTGCCGCATGCGTCAATGGCAACTGGCAGACGTGTACCGTCACGCTCAACCAGATAGCGTACCTGCCGACGACGCAAGCAGTCGCGGCAACGGACCTGTCCCGTCGCATCGGTGGCGCAGACGCCCTCGGCGGTCAGCAGGCAGTGCTCGCACACCATAAGCTCGGGACGGTCGGCGTCGACCGGACCAAAGACGCCGGGTTCAGCAGCCAGTTCGGCAATACGCTCCGCATCATTGCCGAGCAACTCGGCCGGCAAGTACACCCGCCCCGCACCGAGTCCGCGCAGCCAGGTAAGCGTGGCCCGATTCGCGCAGAACACCGGCGCCGCCACGTCAAATGTCACGCCCAGCTCGCGAGCGATCACCACCTGTCCCAGGTTGCGGCAGACGACGCACCCGGCACGCTGCATCAGTGAGCGGGTCCGGTCAGCGTCACCCGTGCGGCACACTTCGTCAAGCACCACAACGGCGTCGGACAAATCGAGTTCTCCGCGCGGGTCGGCATCCATCAGCTGCCAAGCAAAAACCATGCGAGCGGGAACCGCGCACTCCACCAACTCCGTCGACGCACCACCATCCACCGCAACGCCCTCAAAGGGCAGCACCTCAACGGCACGCGCAACGGGCGCAATCGCATCCGCCTCGGCCCGCATGCGCTCCAACACCGCCGCCGTCTGATCCAACACGCCGGCGCTGCGAATCAGGTATACCTCGCAGCCCGCGTCCACCTTACGCTTGCAATGCACGACGACGCGCTTCCCCGCTGCGGCATCCACCGGGCAGGGCACCTGCGGCCAGCGCTTGGGCACATCGGGACGCGCGTCGACACCCGGATAGAACCGAATCTCGAGCGTGTCACCCGCCGCCACGGCGGCGTCGAGCTCAACGGTCACCTCTTCGTGGCCCACAGCGACCAAGCGCCCCACGCGCACGCCCTGGTTAATTGCGCGCTCAAAGCTCATCAGCTCGGCACCCGAACGCCCTCGCAGGTACGCATCGGTAAACCCACGGTTAAACGACCTTCCCAGCTCGCGCTCAAGCTCTTCCACGGCACCGGGGCCCCACGCGCCGTCGCACAGCATATCGAGTGCCCGGCGCCACACCCGCACCACGTTGAATACGTAATCGGGGTTCTTCATGCGCCCCTCGATCTTGAGCGACGCCACGCCGGCATCTACAAGCTCGGGCAGATGCGCAATACCCAGATAGTCGCGCGGGCACAGCAGGCGATCTCCCTCGACAGCAACAACACTCTGCCCCGCCTCGTCCACTAGGTCGTACGCCAGACGGCACGGCTGTGTGCAGTCGCCGCGCATCGCCGAGCGCCCACGCCGCAGGGCCGAGAACTCGCACGCCCCCGAATAGCCGATGCAAATCGCACCGTGGCAGAATACCTCGATGGGCACGCCCGTGGCACATAGCGCCGCAATCTCGTCGACCGTCAGCTCGCGTGCCGTCGTCACGCGCTCGACCCCCAGCTCGTCGGTGGCAAGCCGCACGGCACCCTCGCTATGAGCGCCCGCCTGCGTGGACAGGTGAATCTCGACCCCGGGAATCGCCGCGCGCAGCGCGCAGGCCAACCCGGCATCGGCCACAATCAGAGCATCGGCGCCCAGCACCAGTGCATGAGCTCCCAGCGCCACCGCGTCGGACAGCTCATCGTCAAACACGAACACGTTGAGCGTTACGTACACACGCACGCCATGAGCATGCGCCACGGCACAACCGCGCGCAAACTCGTCATCCGTAAAACCATGCGCGCTCACGCGGGCGTTAAAGCCGCCCAACCCCGCATAGATGGCATCGGCACCCGCGGCGATGGCCGCAAGCATCTGGTCGAGCCCGCCCGCCGGCGCCAGCAGCTCGGGCAGCGCCGCACCGGCAGCATCCAATCCAGTCTCGTATTGTCCGCTCGGCCCCATCGCCCGAATCGCCATCGGCAAACTCCTTACCAAGGTATGCATTCACTCTGAAAAATGCCGTCTTCCAGCATACACGAGGCCTCGCGCGCCCCGTTTGGTTTATCGTGTAATAACTTATGTCCATCCTGCCTCGACGACACATCCGCCGTCGGGCACGACATACCTGGAGGTCAATATATGGGTCCTCGCCAACGACAGGGACGCAGCCGTTCAAAGACGCATGCCCTGCCCATAATCCTGCTCTCGTTTTTGGGCTTTCTGCTGATTGCGGGCGTGGCGTTTGGCATCGGCATGGTCGGCAACGTCAACCGCTGGCTGTCCGATCTGCCCGACTACACCGACGCCAACGCGTATCTGGTGAGCGAGCCCACCGAGATCGTCGACTGCAACGGCAACAAGATCGCGAGCTTCTACACGCAAAACCGCAAGTCCATCACCAAGGACGAGGTCTCCCCCTACGTGCTGCAGGGCACCGTTGACGTCGAGGACGAGCGCTTCTACGAGCACGGCGGTATCGACCTGTGGGGTATCGCGCGTGCTGCGGTGGCAACCCTCGGCGGCGGGCACGAAGGCGCCTCGACTATCACCCAGCAGCTGGTGCGCAACACCATCCTGCAGGAGGAGCAGTTCGACTCGACCATCGAGCGTAAGGTGCGCGAGGCCTACATCGCCGTCAAGATGGAGGACATGTACTCCAAAGACGAGATCCTCATGATGTACCTCAACACCATCTATTACGGCCACGGTGCCTACGGCATCGAGGCCGCAGCCGAGACCTATCTGTCCAAGAGCGCCGCCGATCTCACCCTCAGCGAGGCCGCGCTGCTCATCGGCCTTCCCAACTCGCCCTCGCAGTACGACCCCACGGTCAACCCCGACCTAGCGCTGTCCCGTCGCAACAAGGTCCTCGACAACATGTTGCGCCTGGGCCACATCACGCAGGAGGAACACGATGCCGCACAGGCCGAGCCCATCACCCTCAACGTGACCGAGATTTCGGGCAGCGGCGTCGACGTATACTCGCAGCCCTACTTTGTCGCCTATGTTAAGCAGCTGCTGGAGCAGGAGTTCTCGACCGACGTGCTCTTTAAGGGCGGCCTGACCGTCAAGACCACCATCGACCCCACGATGCAGCAGGTGGCAGAGAATGCCGTTCGCGAGCAGCTCGACACGCTCTCGCTCGACGGCCTGGACATGGGCATGGTCGTCGTCGATCCCAAGACCGGCTACATCAAGTGCATGGTGGGCGGCTACGACTACAACGCCGACGAGAACCACGTAAACCATGCCACGGCCAAGCGTCCCGTCGGCTCCACCTTTAAGGCCTTTACACTGGCAACTGCCATCCAAAACGGCATGAACCCCAACGTCACCCTCAACTGCAACTCGCCGCTCAAGGCCAAGGGCACCACGACCGAGGTCCAAAACTACGCCAACCATAGCTATGGCAACATCACGCTTAAGCAGGCGACGGCATACTCCTCCAACACCGGCTACATCCAGGTGGCGGAAGCCGTCGGCAACAGCAAGATCATCTCGCTCGTCAAAAAGCTCGGCATCGACCCCGCCAAGGACAACATCGAGGACGTTCCCGTCATGACGCTCGGCACCGGCTCGATCTCGCCGCTCGAGATGGCCGCCGCCTACGCGACGTTTGCCAACGGCGGCTACTATCGCCAGCCGATCGCCATCACCGAGATTGACTCTCGTACCGGTTCGGTGCTGTACCAGCACACCGACAATCCCTCACAGGTGCTTACCGAGGGCGAGGCCGCCGCGGTCACCGATGTTCTGTCCGGCGTCATGCAGGGCGGCGGTACGGGTGCTGCCGGTGCCCTGAGCGTCAACCAGCCCTATGCCGGCAAGACGGGCACCACCGACAACACCACCAACCTGTGGTTCTGCGGCTATACCCCGCAGCTGGCGTGCGCCCTGTGGACCGGCTATTCCGCGGGCGAGATCCCCATCCAAAAATACGGCACAGACCTGCTGGGCGACAGCACCAACCTGCCTGTCTTTAAGCGGTTTATGAACACCGTTCTGACCGGTACCGAGCGCGAGGAGTTTGCGACCGGAACGGCGCCCACCTACAAGAACAACAGCGTCTGGAAGTTCTACGGCACCAACAACTCCAAGAAGACGGAGAACGACGACAAGGACGAGAACGAGGACGAAGAGGAAACCACCACAACGACTACCACGACGACCACGACCACCGAGACCACGGGCGACGACACCACCGGCGGCACCGGTACGACCGGTGGCTCGACGGGCGGCTCAACTGGTGGTTCGACCGGCGGCGATGGCGGCACGCCTACGCCTACGCCTACGCCTACGCCTACGCCCACTCCCGACCCCTCGCCCACGCCTGACGATACGGTCGGCTAGAAATCATCCGGCCATAAGCAACAAGGCCCCCGAGCAGCCTATTGAACTGCTCGGGGGCCTTTTAGTTTGAAGCGACCTGGTGGGCGGTCTTTATACCGGCGAACAAAAAAGGGGGGTACCGACCAACGTCGATACCCCTTACAAACCACTATGTCAGCGCGCACGGTGCCGAGCGCACGACCCGCACGCCTACTTGCGAGAATTGCTCAGCTTATTGATCAGCGCCTCGAGACGCTCGCCGTCCTCGGCCGTCTGGGCAATAACCAAAATCGTATCGTTGCCGGCAAGCGAGCCAAGCACATCGGGCAACTCTGCCGCATCAACGGCGGCGGCGATACCGGAAGCCGTACCAGGCTGAGCCTTGATCATAACCAGATTATCGGTGCGCAGAACGCCCGTTACGAGCTCGGAAACCATACGCTGCAGGTGCAGGTCCTCTGCCAGAACATAGATGCCCTCAGGGAGCTTACGCAGCCCCATATCGGCAATATCGCGAGAGACAGTCGCCTGCGTGCAATCAAAGCCCATAGCGCGGAGCTCATCGACCAGCACGCGCTGCGTGCGGACGTCCTTATTGCGCACAATATCTCTAATGGCATCCTGGCGCCCATTGCGTTTTTTAGCCATACAAACCCTCTCTCCAAAAGATGGCGGAGACAATCAATCAGTGATTGAATAGTTTAACGCTATTTGAAGGCTTTTGTGTATAAGAACGCATTTCGAAACAATTCTATGCAAGTTTGTTTCGTAATGAGCCGTTTAGGCGGTTTTTGCGCCCGTCCGGTTAAGAAAAGCTGCCAGATGCGTACACATCACGCATCGCGCGGGCTTGGCGCTGGCAATCGGCCCAAACAACAGACCGAGCCCCCGATGGTTATCCTTGAGCGCGGCGACCATTTGACGGGTTCGAGGTGCCTCGAGCATATCACGCATGCGGGCGGAACGCTCGATTGACGACACCCCATGCGGGCTCAGACACAAATTCTCGATGCAGGCGACCAGTCCGGCAAAGTAGAACTTTTGGCTTGCCAGCTTGAGCCGACCACCGCTATCTGCTTCCGAGAGTGAGTCAGCAAGCTCGTCGAGCGCTCGGGTGTCATCGGATACCTTGGCATACATGGTGGGATCAAAGGCATCTGTAAGCTTAGGTGCCGCCGCGTGGAAACAAGCATCGCCGCAGCCGGACACGCATCGTGCCTGCGAAAGCGCGCATGCCATAAACCCAACTGTGCGAAACACCTTGTCGCACAAAAGGCATGCCTCAAACAGCGAGCGGCTGTACATCACGCCAGAGGTCTGAACGACAAGGCCGCCTAAAATCAACTGGGGCAGCCCGGTCACCATCGAGGATTTGCTATCGATGGAAATATGAGCAGCATCCAAGACGCGCGAATGGCGCTCTCGATGTGCATCATAGCGGTCGAGCGACACCGTGGGGAGCACTATGTCTGCCGTAGTATCGCACGCGATATCGACCATCTTGGAAAGGGCCTGCGGAGCAAACCACTCATCGGCGTTCATGGCGATGATTTGAGAGCCGCGCGAGGCATCAAAACCGGCACGAAGACAAGCGCCGCGCTTCGCGTCCTCGACGTCAATCAAATCAATATGGATGTCCCTGTCGGCAGCAACCTGAAGCGAATGGCGCACACCGGGCGCAGCATCGCGGCAGACAACGACAATCTGCAAATCGTAGAGGTCTTGGTTCTGGATACTCTCGAGCGCACGCATCGCATAGCTGGGCGAACCTTCTACCACAAGGATCACCGAAAGTCGCGGATGCGAGCCACGTCGAACCAAGTTATCCGTCCTCTCGACAGCAATGAATCAAATCGTGGTTCATGGTACACCCCGGCAATAAAAGCAATGAGACACCAGTTGTATTGCACGTCAAGAACAGATGTTGCACACGCGCAGCCCACAGATGACGGGTGTCGACGCACGACGCGTCGAGCCCCCCCTAGTCGAGCACGACAAGCTCGACGGGATCGTAATCCACGCCCATAAACGTAAGGCCGCAGGCAGGAGCCGTGGGGCCCGCAGCGGTACGGTCGCAAGCATCGATGACCTCGCGCATCCACTCGGGTTCACGGCGATGCATGCCAATCTCGACAAGCGTGCCCACGATCGTGCGGACCATCGAATGCAGAAACGCATTGCCCTCGATGGTAAACGTCAGGATGTCCTCGCCAAACGCAACCTCATGGCCAAACTCGGCACGCATCACGCAGCGATGCGTAGGTTTGCCCACGGCAGAGGCGACCTTGCAAAAGCTCTTAAAGTCCTGCTCACCCAAAAGCGCGGGACAGGCCGCAGACATGGCCTCGACGTCCAAGGGATAGCGATGCCACCACACGGCACCACGGGACAGCACGGGGCGCGCATCGCGATCGGCAATACGGTACGTATACGTACGGGAACGCGCGTCAAAGCGTGCAGAAAAGCCCTTACGGGCCCTGTAGACCTCGTTTATGGCGATATCTTTAGGCAGCAGGGCATCCATAGCCCGCAGCCACCTACGGCGCGTAAGGGCGAGCTCAGCGTCCGTTACGGGCACGCTGATATACTGTGCCACGGCATGCACGCCGGCATCGGTACGACCTGCGCACGTCAGATCGATCGGACGGCGAAGCAGCGTCTCGATGGCTCGACGCAGCTCACCCGCAACCGTCGTCTGTCCCGGCTGCTCGGCAAATCCGCTATACGACGAGCCATCATAGGCCACGCGAAATACGAGCGTGGCGTCAAGCTCGGAAATCGAATTGAAATCAGACGGCGCAGTCATGGGCGCTCCCAACAAACAAGTAACGGTATCGCGACAAAAAAAGAGGGGTACGCGAACGTACCCCTCGAATATAGCCTATGCAGACGGAATGTCTACTCAGCGGTCTCCTCAGCAGGAGCCTCCTCGACAGCCTCGACCTTCTTGGGAGCAGCGGCCTTCTTAGGGGCCGGAGCAGCCTTCTTGGCCTTAGGCGTGCAAGGCTCGGTGACGAGCTCCATGATAACGATGGGAGCGTTGTCGCCCTTACGGTTACCGAGCTTCATGATGCGGGTGTAACCGCCGTTGCGGTCCTGCCACATGCCCTGGGCAGCCTTGTCGAAGATCTCGGCAACGAGCTGCTTATCGCCGAGCTTGGCGATAGCCAGACGACGAGAGTGCAGGTCGCCCTTCTTGGCCCAAGTGATGATCGGGTCGACGACCGAACGCAGCGCCTTAGCGCGGGTCTCGGTGGTCTTGATGCGGTCGTTCTCGAAGAGGGCCTTAGCAAGGCTCTTCTTCATGGCCTTGGTGTGGCTCGCATCGGTGCCGAGCTTCAGGCCCTTCTTAACGTTGTGACGCATGGTCTAGTTTCTCCTCAAATATGCGAAGCATTAAGCCTTCAGGCTCAGGCCCATGGACTCAAGCTTGTCCTTCACTTCCTCGATCGACTTAACACCGAAGTTACGGATGTTGAGCAGATCGTTCTCCGAGAACTCAACGAGCTGACGGACCGAGTGAATGCTGGCGCGCTTAAGGCAGTTGTAGGAACGGACGGAAAGGTCCAGATCCTCGATCTGCTTGTCCAGCTCGGCGTTGTCGTTGGTGACCTCGGGAGCGAAGATCGAAGCCTCCTCCTCGACCTCGGGGGTCTCGGCAAGGTTCATAAAGGCGGCCATATGCTGGTTGATGATATTGGCAGCCTGGACCACGGCGTCGCGCGGGGCGATGGAGCCGTTGGTCTCGATCTCGAGGACAAGGCGGTCGTAGTCGGTGTGCTGACCGACACGGCAAGCCTCAACGAGCTTGGCGCAACGGGAAACCGGCGAGTACAGCGAGTCGACGTGGATCACACCGATGGGATCGTTGTCGCGCTTGTTGGCCTCGCCAGAAACATAGCCGCGGCCATAGCCGATGCGCATGCTCATGGTGAGATGGCCACCCTCGGTGAGCGTAGCAATGTGCTGCTCGGGGTTGACCAGCTCAAACTCGGACGGAATAAAGAAGTCCGCACCGGTGACCTCGCAGGGGCCGTCAACCGAGATGGTGGCGGTCGCCTCGTCGGTCGTGCCGAGAGCCCTGAAGACAAGACCCTTGACATTCAGGACGATGTCGGTGACATCCTCGACCATGTTAGGGATGGTCATGAACTCGTGCTGCGCACCATCGATCTGAATAGCCTCGACGGCGGCACCCTCGAGCGAGGACAGAAGAACGCGACGAAGGGAGTTACCCAGCGTATCGCCGTAACCACGCTCGAGCGGCTCGACGGAGACACGAGCAGACGTCTCGTTGATCTCTTCGACCTGAACCTGAGGCCTAATGAATTCTGACATGTATTACCTCCAGCCTCAGCAGCCCGGATGGACTACTTAGAGTAGAGCTCGACGATGAGCTGCTCGTTGATATCACCGCTGATCTGCTCACGCGTCGGCAGAGCGAGCACGTTACCAGACAGCTTCTCGATATCGACCTCGAGCCAGCCAGGGACCTCAAAGCGCTCGGAGGAAATCAGGGCCTCCTTGATGGGGAGGAGGTCACGGAACTTCTCGCCGACAGCGACGACGTCGCCGGCCTTGACGCGGTAGGACGGGATGTCCACGCGCTTGCCGTTCACGGTGAAGTGACCGTGACGGACGGACTGACGAGCCTCTTTGCGGGTGCGGGCGAAGCCAAGACGGAAGACGACGTTGTCGAGGCGAGACTCAAGAATGATCATGAGGTTCTCACCGGTGACGCCGTTCATCTTACGGGCCTTGTTGAAGTAGCCGTGGAACTGCTTCTCCAGAACGCCATAGATGAACTTGACCTTCTGCTTCTCGCGCAGCTGCATGCCGTACTCAGATTCCTTGCGACGGCGCTTGGGCTGACGGATAGATTCCTTCTTGCTGCTGTAACCGAGCTCAGCGGGATCGATCCCGAGCTGACGGCAGCGCTTAAGAACAGGAGTCCTGTCGATTGCCATATTGATACGATCCTTTCAGTTACACGCGGCGACGCTTCTTGGGGCGGCAGCCGTTGTGCGGAATGGGGGTCTTGTCCTGGATGCTCGAGACCTCGAGGCCAGCAGCCTGGAGGGAGCGGATGGCGGTCTCACGACCGGAGCCGGGGCCCTTGACGAAGACGGAAACCTTCTTCATACCGTGCTCCATGGCCTGCTTGGCAGCAGCCTCGGCAGCCATCTGGGCAGCGAACGGCGTGGACTTACGGGAGCCCTTGAAGCCCACCTGGCCAGCCGACTTCCAGGAAATGACGTTGCCCTGGGGATCGGTGATCGAAACGATCGTGTTGTTGAACGTAGAACGAATGTGAGCCTGGCCCACGGAAATGTTCTTACGGTCCGCGCGCTTCAGACGGGCAGCGCGAACGTTCTTCTTAGCAGTAGCCATCTATCTAGCGCTCCTTATTTCTTCTTCTTAGCACCGATCTGACGCTTCGGGCCCTTGCGGGTACGAGCGTTAGTGTGGGTGCGCTGGCCGCGGACCGGGAGGCCCTTGCGGTGACGAAGGCCGCGGTTGCAGCCGATGTCCATAAGGCGCTTGACGTTCTGGTTGCGCTCACGGCGGAGGTCGCCCTCAACCATGATCTGGTTCTTATCGATATAATCGCGGATGGCGTTAACCTCATCCTCGGTGAGGTCCTTAACGCGCGTATCCACGTTAACGTTGCACTCGACGCAAATCTTCGTCGCAGTGGTGCGGCCGATGCCGTAAATGTAGGTCAGACCGATCTCAACGCGCTTCTCACGCGGGAGGTCGACACCATTAATACGGGCCAACGTAGTCTCCTCTCTTAACCCTGACGCTGCTTATGACGGGGGTTCTCGCAAATGACGAGGACCTTGCCATGGCGCCTAATGATTTTGCACTTATCGCACATCTTCTTGACCGAAGGACGTACCTTCATCGTTCTTCCTTTCGGTAGCGCTCAAACTACTTCCCTACTATCTACTCGCCCAGCCGCAGGCGTTTAAAACTATGGCTGGTCTTCACACACAATCCGACCGTAGGTTGAGCTAAGCCTGCAGTCGGAAATGGAGTGCGTGTATGCGTGCCGCTATTTGTAGCGATAGGTGATGCGGCCGCGGGTCAGGTCGTACGGGGAAAGCTCCACGACAACCCTGTCACCGGGGAGAATACGGATGTAATTCATTCGGATCTTGCCAGAAATGTTGCACAGAACCGAATGACCGTTCTCGAGCTCGACCTTAAACATGGCGTTGGGCAACGGTTCCTTTACCGTACCCTCGAGCTCAATTGCGTCTTCCTTCTTCACAAGCAATCATCTTTCTCTAGAAAACGACAGCGATTGAGTATTCTACAACACGTATGCACGCATCGTAATAACTTCGTAATGGCTCCACAACTAAATGGAACTTGTTACATTTCTCCGCCTTGGAGGGAGCACCAAGCACCTTGGGCATCCGTGGTGAGAATCACCGGACCGTCATTGGTAATGGCGACGGTGTTCTCGTAGTGCGCGGCGGGCAGGTGATCGTTGGTCGTAACAATCCAACCGTCGGAGCCCGTGCTCACATGGTTGGAACCCATCGTAACCATCGGCTCGATGGCAATGACCATGCCGGCCTGGAGGCGAACGCCCCTCCCCTTCTTTCCATAGTTAGGAACGTTGGGGTCCTCGTGCATCACGCGGCCAATGCCATGGCCTACATAATCACGAAGCACACCGTAACCGTGAGACTCGGCGAGGGACTGAACGGCATAACCGACGTCCCCGATATGGTTACCGGGAACAGCCTGCTCGATGGCTGCCTTAAGGCAATCGCGCGTGACCTCGCACAAAGCCTTGGCTTCGGGCGTGGGGGTGCCGACGAAAAACGTCCAAGCGTTATCGCCGACCCAACCGTCGACAACGGCTCCCGTATCGATGGAGATGATATCGCCATCGCGCAGGATCATGTCGGGGTTGGGAATACCGTGGACCACGGCATCGTTGATCGATGCGCAAATGGTCCCCGGGAACCCGCCGTAACCCTTAAAGGCCGGGGTGCCGCCATGCATGCGGATAATCTGCTCCGCGAGCTGATCGAGCTCAAAGGTGGAAACGCCGGGGCGCACCATGGCTCCAACGTGGCGGAGCGCCATCTTAGATAGCGCTCCTGCCTTCTTCATCTGCTCGATTTGCGTTGCAGACTTAATCTTGATCATAGACCGAGAGCCTCTTTGACATCCCCGTACACGGTCTCGCGAGCCTGGTCACCGTTGACCGACTTGAGCAGACCCTGGCCACGATAGTAGTCGACGAGCGGGCTCGTGGACTTCTCGTAGACGTCGAGACGGTTCTTGATGGTCTCGGGCTTGTCGTCGTCGCGCTGATACATCTCGCCGCCACACTTGGGGCAGGTAGCATCGGCAGCGGTGCCGGTGTAACCGCATGCGCGGCAGGTGCGACGCGAAGACAGACGATCGATAATGACCTCGGGGGCCACATCGACCAGAAGGGCGCAGTCGATCTCGCGACCCATGGCGGAGAGCTCGGAATCGAGCGTCACAGCCTGGGCGGTGTTGCGCGGGAAGCCGTCGAGGATGAAGCCCTGCTGGGCGTCATCGGCGGCAAGGCGCTCCTTGACAAGGTCGATCACGAGCTGGTCGGGAACGAGCTCGCCAGCGTCCATGTACTTCTTAGCCTGAATACCAAGCTCGGTGCCACCCTTGACGGCAGCACGCAGCAGGTCGCCCGTGGAAATATGGGCGACGCCAAACTCGGCGACGAGCTCCTGTGCGACGGTGCCCTTACCGGCACCCGGAGCTCCGAGCAATACGAGGTTCATGAGCAATCCTCCTCTAGCCTATTTAAAGAATCCATCGTAATCATACATCTTGATCTGGCCTTCGAGCTTATCGACCGTGTCGAGCACGACGCCGACCATGATGAGGATGGACGTGCCGCCAAATGCCTGGATCAGATGGTTACCCGTGAAGGAGAAGATGATCGAAGGCACGATGGCGATGAGCGCCAAAAAGACAGCGCTGGGAAGCGTAATCTTGTTGAGCGCGTTCTTGATGTAGGCCGCGGTAGCCCTACCCGGACGCACGCCCGGAATAAAGCCGCCCTGCTTCTTAAGGTTGTCGGCCGTGTCATCGGGGTTAAACACCATGGAGGTGTAGAAGTACGCGAAGAACACGATGAGGACAACATTAAGCACCCAGTTGAGCCAACCGGTCGAAAGCGCAGAGGCAACTGCCTGGATCCAGCCGATGCCGGGGAAGAACACGGCAATCTGAGCCGGGAAATACAGCAGCGCCGAAGCGAAGATGATCGGCACGACACCCGCGGTGTTGACCTTGATGGGCAGGTAGGTGGTCTGGCCACCCATCATGCGACGGCCCACGACGCGCTTAGCGTAGGAGACCGGAATGCGGCGCTGGCCGCGCTCAAGGAAAACAATCAGCGGGATAACCAGCAGGATGATGGCGCAGATAATCACCATGGTGATGATGCCACCGGCATTGCCCTCGGTGCTGGAGAAGATAGCCTGCGGCAGACCGGCCATGATGTTCGCAAAGATGATCAGCGACATGCCATTGCCGATACCGCGCTGGGTGATGAGCTCACCAATCCACATGATCAGCATGGCGCCCGCAGTGAGCGTGCCGACGATCATGAGGTCGAAGATGATCTCGGGAGCGCCGGCGCCATTAAAGCTGATGCCGAAGCTCTTAAAGAGGAAGAGGTAACCCACGGAGTTGAGGATTGCCAGAGCCAGGGTGAGGTAACGCGAATACTGCGTAATCTTGGTCTGACCGACCTCGCCCTCGCGGGCAAGCTCATGCAGGGAAGGCACAACGGCCTGGAGCATCTGGAGGATGATCGAGCTGGTGATGTAAGGCATGATGCCCAGCGAAAACACCGACACATAGCTCAAAGCGCCGCCAGAGAAAAGATTCAGGAGGGCCATAGCACCTGCGGCGACCGAATTGTTATCGGTCGAGAAAAGGCCCAGCATCCCCTGGAAGGGAATGCCGGGCACAGGAACGTGCGCACCAATGCGGTACACGACGAGCATAGCTATGGTAAAAAGAATCTTTTCGCGCAATTCTTTGATGCGGAAAGCATTCTTAAGACCATTTAGCACGGCAGCTCGACCTTTCCGCCGGCGGCCTCGATCTTGGCCTGCGCAGAAGCGCTGACCTTGTCGACCTTGACCGTGAACTTCTTGGTGAGCTCACCATTGCCGAGCACCTTGACGGGCTCGAACTCGCTCTTGGTGATGCGAGCGGCCTTAAGAGCGGCACCGTCGATCACAGCGCCGTCCTCGAACTTGCGCTCGAGACGCTCAACGTTAACAGCGGTGTACTCGATACGACGGGGGTTGCGGAAGCCCGGAAGCTTGGGCAGGCGCATAGCCAGCGGAGTCTGGCCACCCTCGAAACCGGCACCCTTGGTGCCGCCAGAGCGGGAACCCTGGCCCTTCTGACCGCGGCCAGAAGTGGTGCCGTGACCCGAAGAATTGCCACGGCCGACGCGCTTGCGGTTCTTGGTGGAACCGGGCGCGGGAGTAAGATCGTGAAGCTGCATTTGCTACTCCTCTACAATCTCGACAAGGTGCTTGACCTTGAAGATCATGCCGCGGACGGACTCGTTGTCAGCAATCTCGCGAACCTCGCGGATCCTGTGGAGACCGAGGGCACGGACAGTACGGACCTGGTCCTGCTTGCAACCGTTGGTACTGCGGACCTGCTTGATCTTGATGGTGTCAGCCATGCTTAGTTCTCCTTACCGACGAACATCTCGGAGACCGTCAGGCCACGGCGAGCCGCGACGTCCTCAGGGCTGGAGAGCTCCTTGAGGCCCTCGACGGCAGCCTTGATGATGTTGAGGCCGTTGTCGGTACCGAGGGACTTGGACAGGACGTTCTTGATGCCAGCAAGCTCAAAGAGGGGACGCACAGCGCCGCCGGCGATAACGCCGGTACCCTCGACAGCGGGCTTGATGATGATGCGGCCGGCACCAAAGTGACCGAGAACCTCGTGCGGAATGGTGCCCTGATCGGTCACCGGCACGTGGAACATGTTCTTCTTGGCATCGAGAGATGCCTTGGAGATGGCCATGGGCACCTCAGCGGACTTGCCCATGCCAACGCCGACGTTGCCCTTGCCGTCGCCAACGACGACGAGAGCGACGAGGCTCATGCGACGACCACCCTTGACGGTCTTCGACACGCGGTTGATGTAAACGACGCGCTCCTCGAACTCGGAGGCCTCGCGCTGCTGCTTCTGATTACGAGCCATGTGCTACATACCTCCTAGAACTCGAGACCGGCGGCACGAGCACCGTCGGCGAGGGCCTTGACGCGGCCATGGTAGATACGGCCACCACGATCGAAGGCGACCTTGGTGATGCCGGCCTCGATGGCGCGCTTGCCAACGAGCTGACCGACCTTCTCCGCAGCCTCCTTGTTCGAGGTGTGGGTGCCCTTGAACTCGGCCTCGAGGGTCGAGGCAGAGACGAGCGTCAGGCTGGAGCCCTTGCTGTCGTCGATGATCTGGGCATAGATGTTGGCGTTAGTACGGGTCACGCGAAGACGCGGACGCTCGGCGGTACCCGAGACCTTGCCGCGAACACGACGCTGACGACGCTTGAGGCCTTCCAGCTTCGCCTTATGCTTGTTCATACGTAAACTCCTAAAAAGGTTGATCTTGCCAGCACCTGACGGGGTGCTGGTCTTATGCGAGTGAGTCGGTTACGACTACTTGGCGGCCTTACCCAGCTTGCGGCGGATGTGCTCGCCAACGTAGTGGATACCCTTGCCCTTGTAAGGCTCGGGAGGACGATGGCCGCGGATCTCAGCGGCGATCTGACCGACCTGCTGCTTGTTGATACCCTTGACGTTCACGTGGGTGTTGTCGGGAACCTCGAAGGTGATGCCCTCGGGAGCCTCGACGATCACGGGGTGCGAGAAGCCCAGGGAGAACTCGAGGTTCTTGCCCTTCTGCTGCACGCGGTAACCGACGCCGGCGAGCTCGAGCTTCTTCTCGAAGCCCTCGGAAACGCCAACAACCATGTTGTGGATGAGGGCGCGGGTGAGGCCGTGGCGGGCACGGGTCTCACGCTCGTCGTCGGGACGGGAAACGGTGAGGACGTTGTCCTCGACGTTGATAGCGAGCTTCTCAAAGACATCGAGCTCGAGCTGGCCCTTGGGGCCCTTGACGACAACGTTGTTGCCGTTGACTGCCACTTCGACTCCGGCGGGAATCTGGACAGGCTTATTACCGATACGAGACACGGTGATCTCCTTTCCTTCTACCTACCGAGCGAATTACCAGACGTAAGCGATGATCTCGCCGCCGACGTTGTGCTTGCGAGCATCGCGGTCGGTCATGACGCCATGGCTGGTGGAAATAATGGCGGTACCAAGGCCACCGCGGACGCGGGGCATGTCGGCAACACCGGTGTACTTACGCAGGCCCGGCTTGGAAATGCGGCGGATGCCGTTGATGACCTTAGCCTTCTTGGGACCATACTTAAGCGTGATGTGCAGAGTCTTCTGGGGAACGGTGTCCTCGACATCGTAGCCCTCGATGTAGCCCTCCTCGTGCAGAACACGAGCGATCTCGACGAGCTTCTTGCTGCTCGGCATGGAGACCGTGGCCTTGTTCACAGAGTTAGCGTTACGGATGCGCGTAAGCATATCTGCGATCGGGTCTGTAAGGTTCATACAGATTCTCCTTCGTTCTTGATGAACACGTGCTCTTGGTTCTTCGCCGCCCTTAACGGCAAAGCCTTTTTAGCGCGTTTTCCCTGTTCCAAACTGATGCTTGAAACGCTGGTAGTGACTTACCAGCTGGCCTTCTTAACGCCGGGAAGCTCGCCCTTGAGTGCAAGCTCGCGGAAGCAGACACGGCACAGGCCGAACTTGCGGTACACAGAGTGCGGACGGCCGCAGCGCTGGCAGCGCGTGTACTCACGAGTAGAGAACTTCTGCTTGCGATTGCACTTGACGATCATCGATGTCTTAGCCACTTATATCCTCCTCACATAGAGTATTGTTCGCCCCAAGCGCCGCCCCCTTGTGGGAACGGCGCTTATAGGGCAGGTGAACCTATTTCTTGAACGGGAAACCGAAGGCGTCCAGAAGGGCCTTGGCCTCCTCATCGGTGTTGGCGGTGGTCACGAAAGTGATGTCCATACCACGCTGGTGATCGACGGAATCGAAGTCGATCTCGGGGAAGATGAGCTGCTCGGTGACGCCCATGGAGAAGTTACCACGGCCGTCGAAGCTCTTGGCGGAAATGCCGCGGAAGTCGCGGATACGGGGGATCGCGACGGAGGTCAGACGATCGAAGAACTCCCACATACGGTCGCCACGCAGGGTAACCTTGCAGCCGATCGGCATACCAGCGCGCAGGCGGAAGGTAGCGATGGACTTACGGGCACGGGTGATCATCGGCTGCTGTCCGGTGATGGCGCGCAGGTCGCGCACGGCACCGTCGATGGCCTTGGAATCGGTAGCGGCCTCGCCGACACCCATGTTCACGACGATCTTCTCAAACTTGGGGATCATCATGACGTTCTCGTACTGGAACTTGTCCTGAAGCTGCTGCTTGACCTCGTTGTTGTACTTGGTCTTCAGACGCGGCACATACTTCTCTTCTGCCATTGTTCACTCCTTCTTGGGGTTTTAAGCACGGGGCGTGGCCACGATGGGTTGTCCTCGTGCCTCCTGGCTGCATCCGCGCCGCTCATGGCATTTTGCGGTTT
This sequence comes from uncultured Collinsella sp., assembly GCA_902494935.1. Lineage (GTDB taxonomy): Bacteria > Actinomycetota > Coriobacteriia > Coriobacteriales > Coriobacteriaceae > Collinsella. Next base: position 2,966 of record CABUVH010000012.1, on the reverse strand, counting down.
GGACTCGACGCAGCAGGAGCCGACAAAACAATCGGTACTATACGCGCATCGTGAGCGTATTTCCAGAAAAACCTCGTCTGCCTGCACAACTCCACAACTCCCCCGCACAAATGAGTCCCAACAAGCAGTTGCGGTGAAATAGGGACTGTTGGGCGGCCTAACAGGCTTAAACAATCCGTATTTCACCGCAACTTATTGGTGGGGATGCGATTAGCGCTTGCGGGGGACGAGCTTGGTGCGGCGCAGGTGGATCATCTCGGCGGCGATGGAGATGGCGATCTCCTCGGGGTCCTCGGCCTCGATGGCAACGCCGATCGGAAGGTGCAGCTCGCCGATCTGGTCCTGCGTAAAGCCTTCCTGCTCCAGGCGGGCACGCACAAAGGCCGTCTTGCGGCGCGAGCCCAGACAGCCCAGGTAGGCAGGCTTGGCGCGCATGGCCTGAATCACCACGTCGATATCGGACTTGTGACCCGCCGTGGCGACGACCACCAGGTCGCGCAGGCCGATGGGGCACAGCTCGCTCAGGTTCTTGTAATCGACCAAGCGACGATCGTAGACACCGGGCACCCAATCGGGGGTCAGCGTGCCGGGGCGGTCGTCGCACGCCACGACGGCAAAGCCCGCCGCCGTGAGCACCCGCGCCGTCGCGGCGCCCACGTGGCCGCAGCCAAAGATATAGGTCAGGCCCTCGGGGCAGAGCGTCTCGATGTGCGCCGCGGGAATCTCGGAGGCGGCGTTGGTGTAGGTGACCTTACTCCCCTCCTCCACCAGAGAAAGCTCGGGGCAGCCGGCAATGGTATGGCGCGATGCCTCGCCATGGTACTCGACCACATCGCCCTCCAGGGCCTGAATGACAAACGGTTCAAAGTCGATGACGAAGTCGCCGATACGTCGATACGTCAAGACGTCGGCAATTTCCTGGAACAACGGTGCCTGGATCGCATCCAGATGCAGATAGCACAGGCAGATGGCTCCGCCGCAGATCATGCCGGTATCGGAGTTCTCGCCGCCCATGGTGTAGCGGACCAGACGCGACTGCCCCGCGGCCAGCAGCTCGCGCGCCTCATCGAGCGCAAAGAGCTCGATCTTGCCGCCACCGATGGTGCCCGCTTGGCTACCGTCGGCAAAGACAGTCATCCAGGCGCCCACACCGCGCGGTGACGACCCCGCCGTACCGGCCACGACCACCAGCTCGCACGTCTTACCGGCCTTCAGTGCATCAAGCGCAGCATTCACCACATCGAGCTTTTCCATTGCAATTTCCTATCCCTGGAATACACCGGTGAGCATAGCGAGTGCCTCGAGCACGCCGCCGCCGACCGACGTCGCCTTGTCCGAAATGTAGTTGATATAGCTGGCATCGCCGCGCGGATCGACATCGGCGCATTTAAAGCCCTCAGTCACCTGCACGCCGTTCGCCAAAAGCCCGCGCAGACAGCCATCGATCTGCGTGCACATGGGCGTATCGCCCGCATAGCCAATCACGTCTCCGGCGCTCACGATGTCGCCGATTGCGTGGTCGGACCGAAACACGCCGGCGGCGGGGCTGTGGATAACGCGCTCTTTACCATAGCCGGCGATAATGCCTGGCACGCCCGTGTTGGGCTGGGGCGAACCTTGGGTAATGACACGGCCGAGAAAATGCCCGCGCATGGTCTCGACCACGGCATCGCAGTCAACCGGCGCGGTAAAGCCCGGCCCCACGGCGATGACGGCAGGCGCCATGTCGCGCGTGGTGCCCAAGTTGCGCTTAGCCAGAATCGCGTCGACCACGGCAGCGGGTTTCAGCTCGCCGAGCATCTTGGCCTGGGGGTCCACCACAACGGCGACGTCTCCGGCCTCGGTAATCGCAAGTGCCTCTGCCGGCGTCTGTGCCAAGCGAGCGCGAATACCCTCGACCTCGACCTCGCCCAGACGAATGGCCTCGCAAAAACTGATTGTGCGACGGATGCACGTGGGAACCGCGATATCGGCCATAACGACCGACACGCCGGCGCGCACCAAGCGAGCGGCGACGCCCGTGGCGATATCGCCGGCGCCGCGAACATAAACGAGCATTCCCGGGGCACCTCCCTGTGCTACGGTTTGAGCAGAGCAAAAGCGGTTCGACCGCTACTCTGATGATTATTTATTATCACAGTATTATACGGCGGTGAACAGATGGAAACGACGACCGGAAACCTTGCCTCCGCGCTCAAGATCGAGCCGGGCATTACCGCAATTATCGGCAGTGGCGGCAAGTCGACATTGCTGCGTGCGTTGGGTCTCGAGCTCATGCGCGCCGGCGGCAGGGTGCTTCTCTGTACCACCACGCACATGTTTCCCGTCGCCGGCGTACCATGGGACGGGTCGAATCGTCGCCTGGACGCCGAGCCTTGGAAGCCGGGGGCCCTGCATGTTCCCGGCTGCACCTGCGAGGCATGCGCGGGCATGAACCGCGGAAGTATCTGCCAGGCGGGTGTTTTGGGCCCGGAGACAGGCAAGCTCTCCGCCCCCGTTGAGCCGCTCAACGAGCTGGCGCAGCGCTTTGACTATGTATTGGCCGAGGCAGATGGCAGCAAGCGACTCCCGCTCAAGGCGCATGCCGCCTGGGAGCCGGTAATTCCCTCCGGCACAGCAAACGTTGTCTGGGTCGTCGGCGCCTCGGGGCTGGGCAAGCCCGTCGCCGAGGTTGTCCACCGCCCCGAGCTCTTCTGCGAGCGCTGCGGCTGCGAGCCCACCGACGCTGCCACCCCAGAGCGCGTCGCCATGGTGCTCAATGCCGAGCTGCGAATGCTGAACCTCAACAATGCCCGCATCATGCTCAACCAAGTCGACACGCTTGCCGACCCAACGATGGCAGATCGCTTCGAGACAGCCCTCGGCCGCCCCCTCATCGCCACCAGCCTCAAGTAGCCGGCCCCATCTCCTCAGTTGCGGTGAAATACGGACTGTTTGGCCGCCAAACGGCCGCAAACAGTCCGTAT
>CABUVH010000011.1 GCA_902494935.1 uncultured Collinsella sp. | reverse complement strand
TGCGACACTGAAGTAAGTGTCCATCCTCGCAGTATCCGGTTCTCAAGGTGCACGCCCCGCGGCTGATCCGGTCCGACCGGGCCGCGCGGCAAGGAGATATATTGCCAGACCGGAGGGGCGCCGTGGGCGGGAATCTGGGCGTACATATTTCCTACACATCTTTGAATCCGACTAACGTTTGCCAGCCGTTACCTACCGCTCGCCGAGCATCTCTTTATATAAGGCAGTCTCATGGTTAAAGCGGATACGTCCCCCTAGCTAAAGCACAGCCAGCATCGAGCAACTCATCACGTTCTTCCACCGAGAACCCCTCGGCGTAGACGCGCACCACTGGTTCGGTCCCGCTAGGACGGACCAGCAGCCACGTGTCATCCTCGAATGACAGACGCAAGCCGTCCATATGACTAACGTTTTGCGGCACCTTGCCACAAATCGACTTGGGGTTTACGCCCGGCAGCAGGGTTCGCAACGTTTCGGCATCTTCGGCCTCAAGGCGCAAATCGCGTCGACCGTAACTCGTCTTACCAAAACTGTCCTCGAGTTGGTCGACCAGAACGCCCAAAGGCGCGTCCGTCTTTGCCATAAGCTCACACAGAATCAGACAGGCGAGGATTCCATCGCGCTCGGGCATATGCGCGGCGATGCCGATACCACCGGCTTCTTCGCCGCCCATGAGGACGCCGCCCTTCTTCATCTCCGCCGCTATATATTTGAAACCGACTGGTTTGACGGTCACGCGGCAGCCAAGCGCCTCGGCAATGCGACGTACGAGCGTCGAGCATGAAAGATTGACGACGACGCGCCCCTCCAAATTACGAAATTGAACCAAGTCGCCCAAAACGAGCGCCATGATCTGATGCGGATGTATATATCTGCCGCGCTCGTCAACCGCGCCGATACGGTCGGCGTCGCCGTCGGTCACCAGGCCAGCGCAAGCTCCGTCCTCGATAACCGTGCGCTCGCAAGCGTCCACCCAAGGCTCAACGGGGTCGGGGCAGATATCTTCTTGGTCAGACGCCTGCCCGGCGTGAATCTCGTGCGCCTCAACGCCAAGCTCGCGCAGCAAGTCGGCTAGATAGCCCTGGGCTGCGCCGCCCATGGGATCGACAACCACGCGCAGGTGCGCGGCGCGGATGGCTTCGGCATCGACAAATGATGCCACCGCCTGCATATAGTCAGGAATGATATCCGCGGTGCGATATTGCCCCTCGATCCCCATTGGCTCGGGAGCCATGGTCTCTTCGAGCTCTTCGATGACATCCTGGTTGGCGGTTGAGCCGTCACCCATGCGAATCTTGAGGCACAGATAACCCTGCGGATGATGGGACCCCGTCACCATGAGCGCGCCGCACGCCTCACCGTCATAAGCCGCCGCCCACGTAAGGGCAGGGGTCGGAACAGGTCGCGAAGCGAGCACGGCGTCCAGCCCGTGCGCTGCTAGCACGCCCGCCGCAAGTTCAGCGAACTCGCTCGCCAGGGGCCGGGTGTCGAACCCTATATATACTGTTTTGCCCGGATTGGTCTTTTGCCACAACTCGCCGACGGCATCGGCGATACGAGCAACGTTATCGGCAGTGAAGTCCTCATCGACGCGAGCGCGCCAACCGTCAGTTCCAAAATGAATTATCGCGCACACGCGCAGACACCTCACAGTGTTTGGATCATGGTACGCATGGGGTATACCCGCAACATGCACTCGGCAACCTGCCGGCACCAGCATTCACCATTTGGGCAAATGCTGCCGAGGACATGCAAGCAATAAAAAAAACCGCCCCGTATGGAGCGGTTTTGCCCTTTATATATCGAGCGCCTCGGCCATCGCGGCCGTAGTGATTGCCGTGGTTCCACAGCAACTGCCCACCATTGCGGCACCGGCATGTCTCCATTCGATGCATGCGCGCGCGAAAGCTTCGGGGTTCTCGTGCCATACGGGGCCATCCTGAGTCTGGACCGGATCGCCTACGTTGGGACGCACCGTGACGGGAGTAGTCGCCGATGCAACCATCCTGGGCACCGCCGCGTTCGCGGCCGCAAGCGAACAGCAATTAACACCAACCGAGTTTGCGCCGTGTTTTTCGGCGTACAAAACGGCCGCCTCGATGTTGAGGCCATCGCCCAACAGGTCGCCTTTATCGTCAACGACAAAACTCACCAGAACAGGCATGCCGTCGGCGGCATCTCGGGCGCCGGCAAGCATGGGCTGCAAATTACGGATAGACGTCACCGTCTCGATCAGCAGACCGTCAACGCCGGCATTGAGCAAGGCGTGCGCCTGTTCGCGCGCAATGCCTCGGATTTCACGATACTCGGCAGAGTCCTCGGCAAACCACTCAATACCGATCGGGCCCATCGAGCCCAGCAGCAGTTGCGGGTGCGCCTGGCGAGCATCGTCGACGGCCCCGCGATTGACCTCCGCCACGGACGGCGCAATCTGGTCGTGCTTGAGGGCATAGCTTGATGCCTGAAAGGTGTTGGTAATGAGCACCTGCGCGCCGGCAGCGACATACAAGCGATGGATACGAGAAACGGTCTGCGGCTCTGCCAGATTCCAAAACGCCGGTGGAATGTCGGCGGCATCGTACTCACTCAACAGAACACTGCCCATGGGGCCCTGCGCCAACAAGGTCTCGCTCGACAAGCGGCGCGCAAGTTCCTCGGCACCAAAGCGGTTGTAATAACTCGTATCCATATATATCCCGCTATTCCTCGACGCTGATTCCCTGCTTTTCGAGATAGGCGAGCCAGCGGTTCATCGTGTCCTCGGAAAGCGCATGCTCCATCATGCAGGCCTCGGAATCGGCTCGCTCAAATTCGACACCGAGCTCCTGAACCAAAAACGTGCGGATGAGGCGATGACGGTACCAGATAGCCGCACCAACCTCGCGGCCGCGATCGGTCAGGACTACCTTGCCGTAGTGCGATTGCTCGACAAGTTCGGATGCCTTGAGCGCCGAAACCGCTTTATTGACCGATGCCTTGGAGACGCCAAGGCGCTGCGCGATGTCGACCGATCGCACGCCGTTGGTTTCCCCCTCTTCGCTTTCAATGCGAACCATGCACTCCAAGTAGTCTTCGTTCGCCACCGTCAGATGTAGTTCGCGCGAGCTATTTGTCGTATCCATGATCTTCCGTCCCTTCTGCATTCAATGGCTGATTCTACCCCATCCAAGCGTCGTGGTATGCCGTGGCATACCGTGCTAGAGTTCTTGTTGCACACGACGACCAAGATTGGAGCGGTCTTTATGGAAAACACCACCACGAGCCCCGATGTCCTCGAACGCTTTTTGCGCTACGTCCAGATCAACACGCAGTCCGAGGATGCAAACTGCGACCAGGTACCCTCGAGCGCCGTTCAGTTTGACCTTGCCAACGTGCTGGCCGAAGAGCTGCGCGAGCTTGGTGCGGAAGATGCCCACGTGACCGAGCACGCCTATGTCTGCGCGCATATCCCCGCAAGTGCGGGCGCTGAGGACAAACCCGCCCTGGGCCTGATCGCCCATCTCGACACCACCGAAGTTGCACCGGGCGCCGGCGTGAAGCCGCATATCGTACACTACGAAGGCGGCGACCTGGTCTGCGGCACGGTTGACGGAAAGCCCGTTGCCATGAGTACCGCCAAGCTTTCCGCCCTGAATGACCTCGCGGGTGAGGACCTGGTCTGCAGCGATGGTACCACGCTGCTGGGCGCGGACGACAAGGCAGGCGTCGCCGAGATCATGTCGCTTGTCGCGCGTATCGCTCAGGACCCTTCTCTGCCCCATCCCGCACTCGGCATTTGCTTCTGCCCTGACGAGGAAATCGGCCACGGAGCCGAGCTGTTGGATATCGATACCTTTGGCTGCAAGTACGCCTACACGGTCGACGGCGGCCCCATCGGCGAGCTGGAGTGGGAGTGCTTTAACGCCGCCGAGGCGACCGTCCGCTTTGAGGGCCAGTCCATCCACCCGGGCGACGCTAAGGGCCGTATGGTCAACGCAGGCAATCTGTTCTGCGACTTCAACGCGTTGCTCCCCTACGTGCAGCGCCCGGAGTATACGGAAGGCTACGAGGGCTTTTATCACCTTGAGGGTGTATCTGCGACCGTCGATCACGCCACAGCGCGCTATATCGTCCGCGACCATGACGCCGCCAAGTTCCAGCAGAAACTCGACCTTATTGATGCCGCCGCCTCGATGCTCAACCAGCGTCTGGGTGAGGAGCGCGTGACAGTCGAGATTAAGCAGCAGTATCGAAATATGGCCGAGATCGTTCGTGACTATCCCGAGCTCATTGATGTTGCCAAGGAAGCCTACCTTGCCTGCGGCGTTGAGCCCCAAGTACTGCCGATTCGTGGTGGCACCGACGGCGCTCAGCTGTCGTTCCGCGGTCTGCCCTGCCCCAACCTTTCCACCGGCGGCTATTGCTACCACGGCGTCAACGAGTTCGTCCCGGTCAGTTCGCTCGTCAAGATGACCGACGTGCTCCAGGAGCTCGTCGCCCGCTTTGCATAAGCCTGGCTGCACAAGTCCAAAAGACGAATTGCCCCGTCCTCAACCAAGAACGGGGCGATTTTTTTACTGCAACGAGAATAGGTTGACGCACGCCAGCCTCTTAACGCAAGGAGTGTCCCAAACTGCCGGCACAAAAGGAACGTCCCCAAGTGCCAAGTGCATCAAGAGTGTCCCCTTTGACCAGTCGTTTAAGAACGTCCCCAATGACTACCCATGTGCCAAGTGTTACGCCGATGTTTTGGCACCGACAGACACTATGACCCAATCCGAGGGCACTAAAAAGACAGGAGCCCCCGCTCGTGGCCGCGGGTCGGGGCTGCGACAATGATGTTGAAGTGCCATAGGCGCAGCCGCGCCGCAACGAGGTTGGGAGGCTCCCATGCCAAAGTATTCTACCGCGTTCGGGATGGACGTCCACCTGAGGTCGACCACCGTCTGCGCCCTCGACGCGGACACCGGCGAGGCCGTGACGAGGAGGTTCCCCGGCAACCCCTGGGGCGAGATCGCCGGGTGGATGGATGGGTTCCCCGGGCCGTCGCTCGCGGCCTACGAGAGCGGCTACCTCGGCTTCGCCCCGCAAAGGGAGCTCGCCGGGCTCGGCGTCGAGTGCGTCGTCGCCGCGGTCTCGAAGATCCCCAGGTCGGCCGCCGACTCGGCCTCCAAGAACGACAGGAACGACGCCGCCAGGATGGCCAAGGCGATACTCGCCCACGACATCTCCCCCGTATGGGTCCCCTCCCCCGAGGTCGAAGGCATCAGGGACCTCGCCGGCGCCTACGACGGGGCGACCGCGCGCCTGGCGACCGCCAGGCAGCGGCTGCTCGCCTTCCTCGCAAGGCGGGGGTTCGTCTACGGCGGCACCACGCCCGCCGGCAACCCGAGGAAGTACTGGACCTACGACTTCCTGAGGTGGCTCGACAAGGTCAGGCCGGAGGACGATGGCGGGGTTCGGGCGCTCGCCGCCCTGAGGAACGAGGTCGAGGCCGCGGCGGAGGCCCGGGCGGACCTGCTCTCCGAGTACAGGGCCGCCGTGGATGCCAGCCCGATCGCCGCGGAGGTGGCCGCCCTCCAGTCGATCAAGGGCTGCGCCTTCGCGCTGGCCGCAGCCTTCTCGGCCGAGGTCGGCGACTTCACGAGGTTCCGTTCCGGAAGGCAGGTCACGGCCTATTTCGGCCTCGCGCCGAGTCAGAGGTCGAGTGGCGACTCCGTGCGGCTCGGAGGCATCAGCGGTGCGGGCAACGCGCTCGTGAGGAAGCTGGCCGTTGAGGGTTCATGGTGCTACGCCGCGGCACGGCACCAGCCGAAGCTCATGCCAAGGGACACGGGCGTGCCCCTCGAGATAAGGATGCACGGGAGGAAGGGGTCCGAGCGGCTCCTGCGGCGGCGCGAGGAGATGCTCGCCCGCGGCATGCCCGCGGCGAAGGCCAACGCGGCCACCGCGGCCGAGCTCGTGAGGTGGCTCTGGGCCCTCGGCATGATGTGCCGGGAGGGCGCGGAATAGACATAGCCCCCGTCCCGGCGAGCCGGGCGGCCTTCGGGGATACCCCCTATTTCGCTGTGCGCGCGGAGCCCTCCGCATGCGCCTCGACAGACTTGGGGAACCCCGCCGAAGGAATGGAGTGCGGGCCGACAGAACGGTATCCGCGGATATGAGACTGAGCCGAAGGCGTCGATGACATGCCGGGGGCGGACCGGGACGGGTTAACGGCAGGCCCCGCCGACCGATTGCAAGCGGTCGGCGGGGCCATTGTGGCTCTTGACAGCGGATTGGGTCATATGAGCGAAATCCCGCCAGAGCGAGCAAGGTGCCTTGAAACGAGGTGGCATTGATCTTTTGATCATGCCGCCGAAGTTGAAAGGCAGATTGCCGCTCTGGCGGGTTTGCAGCGTCAACTGGTTACGCGGTTTGGTAAAACCGCGTAACTCTAGTAGTTGGCTTCGTAGCCGTTGCCGTCACCGGTGGGCTCTTCGTAGTAGTCCGAATCGCTTGAATCGCTTGAGTCATCGGAATCGTCAGAGCTGATCGATGAGGTTGCGGTACCGTTTGCGTAGTCGTCAGACGTGTTGTTGTTCAGGTCGCCAATCGTAGAGCTGGAACTGTCGGAAAGACCCATGGTGTTGGGACCCTTGGGATCCTTGCCGGCATCGACGCGCTCCATCATTTCCTTGAGCTCGTCCTCGTAGACAAAGACGTAGCTCACACCGTCGATCATGGTGCTGTCGTCGGCGTACGAGGGCAGGTTGGCCGAGTAGATACCGTCGACATCCATACCGCGCATGGCGTTGACCGTAGCCACGATATCCTGAACGCTCATATCGGTTACAAGCATATCGGACAGCGAATTAACCAGGCCAAAGATCTTCGTGGCATCGAAGTTATTGAGAATCTGGTTGGCAAGGGCGCCAAGCACCTGACGCTGGTGGCGCATGCGCGTGTAATCGCCGTCGGCATAGGTGTAGCGGCAGCGGGCATAGGTAAGGGCGGTGGCACCGTCCATATGCTGCTGGCCAGCGGTAATCTTAATATCCAGGTGCTCGGGGTCGTCAACATCATCGGTTGCGTTAATGTCGATACCGCCAACCGAATCAATCAGCGCCTGCATACCGTCGAAGCTGACCTCGGCATAGTGGGAAATCTGAACACCGCACAGCTCGTTGACCGCCTCGACCATGGCCTCGGCGCCGCCAACGGTATGGCAGGCGTTGATCTTCATGGTCTCGCCCTTGTACTCGACCTTGGTGTCGCGCGGAACGGAAATGAGCGTCGCCTGCTTTTGCGTGGGGTCGATGCGTGCCAGGATAATCGAGTCGGCACGATACGTATCCTCGCCCGGACGGCCGTCGGTGCCAAGAAGCAGCACGTAGAACGGATCCTTTGCCTCATCGGTGTCAACCAGAACCCGACGCAGATTGTCGGTAATGACATTAGAATCGCCGAGCTTGCCCATAATGGTGGCAAACCACAGGCCGGCAGCGGTAGTGGCACTCAGCAGCACACCAAGCACGACAATGAGCGCGACGTGACGAATCGTGTGGCTACGACGACGTTGACGAGCGCGCTCGGAATAGCGAGCCACGTTATCGCGACTGTAGATCTTGGCCTGCGCACCAGTTGAGGGTCTTCGGGCGGTGGTATCCGCGAGGGGCTTTTTATTAAACATAGGCAACCTGTATTAGTAGATGACGGGATCGGGGACGGTAGCATGCTCGACATGCGCGCCGAGCGCCTGCAGCTTTTCGACAAACTGCTCGTAGCCGCGCTTGATGTGATGGATAGCCGAAACCTCGGTCGTCCCGTCGGCGATCAAGCCCGCTACGACGAGGGCCGCTCCGCCACGCAGATCGGGCGAGGTAACCTGTGCACCCGAGAAACCCTTGACGCCATGAATCATGGCATGATGGCTCTCGATACGAATGTCGGCACCCATGCGCACCAGCTCAGAGGCAAACATAAAGCGATTCTCGAAGATGTTCTCGGTAATAACGGAACTGCCGTCGGCGAGAGCGGAGAGCACCATAATCTGCGCCTGCATGTCCGTCGGGAAGCCGGGGAACGGAAGCGTTTGGATGTCGACCGGCTTGATACGCTCGGCACGGTTCACATGGACGCCATCCTCGACGCGCTCGCAGTCGATACCCATGAGCTCCATCTTCTTGAGCACCATGCCCAAGTGAATGGGGCAAAAGCCCGTGACATCGACACCACGATCGTCGGCCATCAACGCACCGGCAACGATAAAGGTACCGGCCTCGATGCGGTCGCCCACTACGCGATGGGTAACAGGATGCAGTTCTTCCACGCCCTCGATGGTCACGACAGGCGTACCGGCGCCAACGATCTTGGCGCCCATCTCGTTGAGCATGTTGGCGAGATCGACGATCTCGGGCTCGCGGGCGGCATTGTCGATAACCGTGGTGCCCTGCGCGCGCACGGATGCCATGATGAGGTTCTCGGTCGCACCGACGCTGGCGAACTCGAGCGTAACGGTGGTACCGCGCAGACCTTGGGGCGCATTAGCGTTGATGTAGCCGTGGGCGGTATCGAACTCAACGCCCAGGGCCTCGAGACCAAGAATGTGCATATCGATCTTGCGAGCACCCAGGTTGCAGCCGCCCGGCATGGCGATCTTGGCGCGATGGAAGCGGCCCAGCAGGGGTCCCATCACGGCGGTGGAAGCACGCATCTTGGCGACGAGCTCGTAGGGGGCCTCCCAAGAATCGACCTGAGAGGTATCAATCTCGAGCGTGTGCTCGTCGAGAACATCGATCGTAGCGCCCATGCCCTTGAGCACCTTGCCCATCACGTGGACATCGGAAATATCGGGCACGTTCTGCAGCGTCGTCTTGCCCGGCGCCAGAAGCGTTGCCGCCATGAGTTTGAGTGCGGAGTTCTTGGCGCCCGAAACGGGCACGGAGCCTCCGATGGCGTGGCCACCCTCAACGCGGATAATATCCAAGGTCTACCCTTTCAAAAAGCATGCCCGGGATGGCTGAGCCATCCCGGGCATGATGTGTTCGCAAATGGTCGAACGCTAAATCGTTTGACTATTGGGCAAGCTTGAGCTTACACCATGCGATTTCATTATAGAGGTAGGCGCGGCGTGCATCATCCTCCGACAAATTACCCAGCTTCTCTTCAAAACCTTGAATATCAACTTTAAGCTTGTCGGCATCGACGGTCGCCAAATCGCAAGCGCGCTCGGCGAGAACGGTCACGACATCGTCCGCAACCTGGGCATAGCCGCCGGCCACGGCAAACGTGTGGTCGACAGTGCCCATGGCCTTATCGGAAACGCGAACGTAACCGCGGTCGATCGTGCAGATCTCGCTGGAGTGAGCAGGCAGAACGCCAAACTCGCCATCCGTGGACGGAATCGACACAAACGCAGCGTCGCCCTCATAGGCGCAGCTCACGGGGCACACGATGCGGATACGCATAACCTACTTCTCCCCCATCTTGCGGGCGCGCTCGCGCACGTCCTCAATCGTGGAAGCATAGCGGAAAGCCTGCTCGGGCAGGTCATCGGCCTTGCCGTCGACAATCTCGGCGAAAGAGCGGACGGTATCCTCGACGCGGACGTAGACACCGGGGTTGCCGGTGAACTTCTCGGCGACGTGGAAGGACTGCGAGAGGAACTGCTGAATCTTACGGGCACGGTTGACCGTAAGGCGCTGCTCCTCGGACAGCTCGTCCATACCCAGAATGGCGATGATGTCCTGAAGGTCGGAGTACTCCTGCAGGAGCTCCTGGACCTTGACGGCGACACGGTAGTGCTCCTCGCCGACGATCGAGGGATCGAGAGCGTCGGAGGAAGATGCGAGCGGGTCGATAGCCGGGAACAGGCCGAGCGACGAAATGCTACGCGAAAGAACCGTGGTGGCGTCGAGGTGCGTAAACGTTGTGGCAGGCGCCGGGTCGGTCAGGTCGTCTGCGGGGACGTAGACAGCCTGGACGGAGGTAATGGAGCCCGTCTTGGTCGAGGTAATGCGCTCCTGGAGGTCGCCCATCTCGGTTGCCAGCGTGGGCTGGTAACCAACGGCGGACGGCATACGGCCCAGCAGTGCGGAAACCTCGGAACCTGCCTGGGAGAAGCGGAAGATGTTGTCGATGAACAGCAGAACGTCCTGGCCACGATCACGGAAATACTCAGCGGTAGTAAGGCCGGCCAGACCGATGCGCAGACGCGCTCCGGGCGGCTCGTTCATCTGACCATAGACCAAGCAGGTCTTGTCGATAACGCCAGACTCGCTCATCTCGAGGAACAGGTCGGTGCCCTCGCGGGTACGCTCGCCGACGCCGGTGAACACCGAGGTGCCGCCGTGCTCCTGGGCGAGGTTGTTGATGAGCTCCTGAATCAGAACGGTCTTGCCGACGCCGGCGCCGCCGAACAGACCTGTCTTGCCGCCGCGGATGTAGGGCTCGAGCAGGTCGACGGCCTTGATGCCGGTCTCGAAGATCTCGGTCTTGGTGGTGAGCTCGTCGAAACGGGGCGCTGCATGGTGGATGGGGTAGAACTCCTCCACCTCGGGCATGGGCTTGCCGTCGACGGGCTTGCCCATGACGTTCCAAATGCGGCCGAGCGTCTTGGGACCAACGGGCATCTTCATGGGCTCACCGGTATCGGTGGCGATGAGGCCGCGCTGCAGGCCGTCGGTCGAGGACATGGCGACCGTGCGGACGACGCCGCCCGGAAGCTGGCTCTCGACCTCGAGGATCGTGCTCAGGTGACCGATCGGGGTCTCGGCCTCGACCGTGAGCGCGTTGTAGATCGGGGGCACCGCGCCGTCAAACTTGACGTCGACGACAGGGCCGATGATTCGCACGATGCGACCATCACCGGCAGTCGTCTTCTTGGTGGCTTCCTCGACCGCAAGCTTTACGGTGTTATTAGCCATTACTGTTCCTCCAATGCTGAGGCTCCGCCGACGATCTCGTTAATCTCGGTCGTGATCGAAGCCTGGCGCACGCGACTATACGTGCGGGTAAGGGTCGAGATGATCGCGGTGGCGTTTTCCGTCGCGGAGTGCATGGCCTTGCGGCGTGCACCCTGCTCGGCAGCCGCCGAATCGATCAGGGCCTGGTAGATGACCGTCAGGATATAAGACGGCACAAGCTTGCCGAGAACATGCTCGGGAGAGGGCACGAACTCGAACGTGGACGAGATGCGCTTAGGGGCGTCGGTCTCGTTCTTACGCGGACCGTGGGCCATAGCGATCATCTCGGGGTCGAGCGGCAACAGATGCTCGACGCGAAGCTCCTGATCCACGCGGTTCTTGGCGTGGTGGTAGACAAGCTCGACACGGTCAAGCTCACCGGCACGATACGCATCGCAGATATGAGAGGAGATCATGCGGGCCTGATTGAAATCGGGCTCAGAGGAGTTGCCCTCAAAGTGCATGACGACGTTTTCGCGGTCACGGAAATACGTGGCCGGTTTGCGCCCACACGCGATGATCTCGCACTCGATGCCGTCGTTCGCCCAAGAAGCGGCGAGCTTTTCGGCCGTGCGCTCCACCGTCGTATTGAAACCGCCGGCAAGGCCGCGGTCCGAGGCAATAACGACAATCAGGCCATGCTTGACGCTCTCATGCTTCTGCAGCATGGGATCGGTGCCCGAACAGGAGGCGTCGCCGGCGACCGTCAACATGACGTCGGTCAGCGCCTCCTTATAGGGCTCGGCCTGCTTGGAGCGATCGAGAGCACGACGGATCTTGGCCGTAGAGACCATCTCCATCGTGCGCGTGATCTGCTTGGTCGTGGTAACCGAGGAGATTCGCTTCTTAATGTCGCGAAGGTTGGCCATGGGGCTTAGTTCTCCTCTGATCCAGAAACATCCGAATGGTGCTTGGCCATGAACTGCTGCTTGAAGTCGCCGATGACGCGCAAGAGCTCAGCCTTGGTGTCATCATCGATCTTCTTGGCGCGAACCTTGTCGAGCAGCGAGCCAAAGCCATTGTCCATGTACTCGATGAGCTCGGCACGGAAAGGCAGCACGTCGGCAATCTCCAGGTCATCCAGGAAGCCCTCGTTGCCAGCGAACAGCGTAACGATCTGCTCGCCAACCTCAAACGGCTTGTAGCGCGGCTGCTTAAGGAGCTCAGTCATGCGAGCGCCGTGGGTAAGCTGCTTTTGCGTGGCCTCGTCGAGGTCGGAGCCGAACTGTGTGAAGCCGGCGAGCTCCTGGTACGAAGCAAGGTCCAGACGGAGGTTGCCGGCGACCTGCTTCATGGCCTTGGTCTGTGCGTCGCCACCGACGCGGGACACGGAAATGCCCACGTCGACTGCCGGGCGCTGGCCCTGGAAGAAAAGCTCGGACTGCAGATAGATCTGACCATCGGTAATGGAAATGACGTTGGTCGGAATGTAGGCCGAGACGTCGCCGTCCTGGGTCTCGATGATCGGCAGTGCCGTCATGGAGCCGTAGCCGTTCTTCTTGGACATCTTGACGGCACGCTCGAGCAGACGAGAGTGCAGGTAGAAGATGTCGCCAGGATAGGCCTCGCGTCCGGGCGGACGATGCAGCGTCAGCGACATCTGACGGTAGGCCACGGCCTGCTTGGACAGGTCATCGTAGATGACGAGCACGTGGCCGCCGGGGTTGGTCTCGCTAGCGGGCTTGCCATCCTCGCCGTTGTACATGAAGAACTCGCCGATAGCGGCACCGGCCATAGGCGCGATGTACTGCATAGGGGCGGAATCGGCAGCGGTTGCCGAAACGATGATGGTGTAGTCGAGCGCACCGTGCTGAGCGAGGGTCTCGCGGATGTTGGCAACCGTGGAGGCCTTCTGGCCGACGGCGACATAGATGCAGACCATGCCCTTGCCGCGCTGGTTGAGGATAGCGTCGATGGCGATGGCGGTCTTACCGGTCTTACGGTCGCCAATGATGAGCTCTCGCTGACCGCGACCAATAGGCACCATGGAGTCGATGGCCAACAGGCCGGTCTGAACCGGCTCGCACACCGGGGTACGGTCGATGACGCCGGGGGCCTTGAACTCAATGGGACGACGGTGCGTGGCGACGATGTCGCCCAGGCCGTCGATGGGCTGGCCGAGCGGATTGACGACGCGGCCGAGCATGGCGCGGCTCACGGGGATATCCATAATGCGGCCAGTGGTGCGGCACTCGTCGCCTTCCTTGATGGAGTCGACGGCACCAAACAGAACGGCGCCGACCTCGTCACGGTCAAGGTTCTGGGCAAGGCCGAAGACGGTCTCACCGGTATCGGAGCTCTTGAACTCCAGAAGCTCGCCTGCCATGGCGCTCTTGAGGCCGGAGACGCGCGCGATGCCGTCGCCTACCTCGTCGACCGTTGAAACCTCATGCGTATCGACCGTCGCGGAGAGGCTCGTAAGCTGCTCCTGCAGTTTCTTGGCGATATCCTGGGCATTGAGGGTTTCGGACATTAGGCTTCACCTCCGTACGAATTAGCAGAGTTTGCGAGGGTCTCCTGCGCGATGCGCAGCTGCGTCTTGACGGAAATGTCACGACGCTCGCCGCGGGCCTCGAGCACCAGGCCGCCCACGATAGACGGGTCGACCTGCTCGATAAGGAATACCTTGCGGCCGAAGTCCTGCTCGCATTTCTTAGTGATGGTTTGACGCAGCTCGTCGTCGAGCGGGATCGCCGTGGTGACGGTCACGCCCACTACATCCTCGTCTTCCTCGGCAACATACTTAAAGGCAGCTGCCACCTTGGGAAGAAGGTCGAGCTGGTCGCGCTTGGACATGGTGTCGAGCACGGCGATGATCTCGGGGCTGGCAGAAGCCAGGCGCTCGATCATCTCGAGGTCCTCGAACACATGGTTCTCGGCCTTAGCGGCTTCCAGAAGGGAGCGCGCGTAGGTCTCGAGCACCTTGTCCTGATAGCGGCTAGTCGGCATTCAGGCTACCTGCTTCCTGGATGTAACGCTCGATGAGCTTCTTCTGCTCGGTCTCGTCCTCGAGTGCCTCGCCCACGATCTTGGTGGCGACGGCAACGGACAGGTCGGCGATGGAGCTCGCGGCACCGGCGTAGATGGACTTGCGCTCGTCCTCGACGGTCGTATGGGCCTTGGCGATGATCTCCTCGGCCTCCTTGTGAGCAGCCTCGATGATACGGGCGCGCTCGGACTCGGCGTCCTTACGGGCCTCGAGAACGATGTCGGCAGCCTGACGACGGGCGTCGGTGACGATCGAGTCGGACTCAGCGCGCTTGGCGATGGCCTCCTGCTTGGTCTTCTCGGCCTCGTCGAGGCTCTCCTCGATCTTCTTGCCGCGCTCCTCCATGGTTTTCATGATGCCCGGCAGGGCGACCTTGGCCAGCACGATCCAGATAATCAGGAAGGCGATAAGCGCCGGGATGAACTCCGCCATCTTAGGGATGAGGATGTCCGCACCGGCAGCGCCGTCCTCGGCGAACGCGGAAACCGGCATGAGCAGCGCGGCCGCGGACGCGGAGAGTGCGATCGCGCTCTTCTGGGATGAAAGATTCATACTTGACGCTCCGTGCTATTTAACGATCAGCGCGACAACGAAGCCGATCAGAGCCAGAGCCTCGCCGAAGGCGGAGCCCATGATGAAGACGGTGAACACGCGGCCCTGGACCTCAGGCTGACGGGCCATAGCACCCGTAGCACCCAGAGCAGACAGGCCGATAGCAAGACCAGCGCCGATAACACCGAGACCGTAACCGATAACTCCCACGATTCCTCCTTTGTCGTGCGTGTCTTATTTCACGCAGGATAACCTTTTTATAACTGCCGGGCTCCATGGGTACGGGCACCGGCGGTTTAACGAATTGCCTTACCTTTAAGGCGCGAACGGAAGATTACTCCTCCTCCGCGACCTCCTCTGCTTCGGAGACATACACGGCGGTAAGGACCGTGAAAACGTAAGCCTGGATGGCGCCGACCACAAGCTCGATCGCGTAGATCAGGATGAGGATGGCAAGCCAGGCAAGCGAAGGCAGGGCGCCGACGGCGTGGGCCGCGGAAACCTGCTGAAGCAGCGGCTGCATGAACATGCTCGCCATGATGGCGAACGAACCCATGACCACGTGTCCTGCGAACATGTTGCAGAACAGACGGACGGCAAGCGTGATGAGGCGCAGGAAGGTCGAGAAAAGCTCGACGACCCACACGAGCACGTTCATCGGGAAGCTCACGCCCTGCGGGGCGAGGCTCTTGATGTAGCCGATCACGCCGTGAGCCTTGCATCCGTAGTAGATGAAGTACACGAAGGCGAAAATGGCGAGTGCGGCGGTGGAGCCGATTGCGCCGGTGCCGGGCTTCATTCCCGGGATCAGGCCGATCATGTTATTGATCAGGATGAACAGGAAAAGCGAGCACAGGAATGGGAAGTGCTTCTTCCAGTTCTCACCCACGACACCCTTGCCGATATCGTTCTCGACGTACTCGATGATGTACTCGAAACCGTTGACGAAGAAGCCCTTGGGAACCAGGGTCTGCTTCTTCTTGAACACGGCTAGGACGATCAGGAGCACGATCGTGGAGACGATCAGCCAAAACGAGTACTGCGTGATGCCGCAGCTCAGATCGCCCACGACAGGGGTGGAGCTGAACTCGCTGACCAGATGATTAATCTCATCAGGCAGCTTTTCAAAAATTTCCACGACTTACCTTTCGACCTCATGAGGATCTCGCAGCGCCTTGGCGACGCGAACCGCGCAGGCGGCCATAAAGGCCACGAAGCCGATCGCCTCGCCCAGGAGGAACATGCGAAATGCCTCTCCGAACAACACAAACACAATCAAGGTAAAGACAAGCAACGCGATTGCCGAGACCGCGAGACTCACCATACCCTTGAGCATGTCCGCATTCTGCTTATCGTCAAGAACCGGCTTGAGCGTAAAGACAAAGGGAAGGAAGGCAATCGCGCCCGCGATGGCACCTGCAACGATAGCGAGCAGATCGGCTATCTGAAACACTGGCGTCCTCACTTTCCTTTTTTATCGCCTCACAGGACAGTTCCCGCCAAACATTGGTGACTATTGTACGAGCCAATCGCTAAAGTACAACCGTAAAACAAACGGTTAATACGCACCTGTACGTTTTCTTAAGGCCTTCTTTATGCCGCAGGTACGGTAATACGTTTTTTCGAACCCCTCAGCTCAAAACGTCCGTTAACAGGAGTGCGCGCGGTCGTCTTTTGCTCGCCCGCGCGCACCATTTCTTCGTATTTTCGACGTTAGCCGGTATGGCCCAGAGATTACAGCGTGCCGTAGATGCGGTCGCCGGCGTCGCCCAGGCCGGGAACGATGTAGGCAGCCTCGTTGAGATGGTCGTCGATAGCGCAGGTATAGATATGCACATCTGGGTCCTTCTCGGTCAGCGACTTGAGGCCCTCGGGGGCAGCGACGATGCACAGCATGCGGATGTCCTTGACACCGCGCTCGCGCAGGTAGCTGATGGCCATCTCGGCCGAACCGCCCGTGGCGAGCATGGGGTCGACGACCAGGCAGATGCGCTGGTCGATATCCTTGGGCATCTTGCAGTAATACTCATGCGGCTCATGGGTAACCTCGTCGCGTTCCATACCGATGTGGCCTACGCGAGCGGAGGGCACCAGGTCGAGAATGCCGTCGACCATGCCAAGGCCCGCACGCAGGATGGGCACGATGGCGAGTTTCTTGCCGGCGAGCTGTTTGAACGTGTCGGTAGTGATGGGGGTCTCGACTTCGACGTCTTCCATAGGCAGGTCGCGCATGGCCTCGTAGCCGTCAAAAAGCGCGAGTTCGCGCACGAGCTGGCGGAACTGGTTGGTGCCGGTGTTTTTGTCGCGCAGGATCGACAGCTTGTGCTGGACAAGCGGATGGTCGACAAGGGTCACGCGGGACGTATCGTAGGTGACGGTCATGGGTTGATTGCCCCTTTCGTTGCGGCCGAGAAACGGCTTTGCTAACACGGCGCACGGCGATGTTGTTGCCGCGCGCCGTGCATAAGTTTAGCGGTTTGTTGTATCGATCGGCTCGTCGCAGCCCTACTGTGCGGTACTGAGCGAGCGCTTGACTGCATCACGCCAGCCCGCAAGGTTTTGCTCGCGACGCTCGGCGGACATATGGGGAAGGAAGGTCCTAACGATCTGGGCATTTTGCTCCAGCTCTTCAAGGTCTTCCCAATAGCCGACGGCAAGACCCGCCAAGTACGCGGCACCGATTGCCGTGGTCTCCACCGTCTCGCATTGCAGCACGGGGATATCCAGCAGGTCGGCCTGGAATTGCATGATGAACTCGTTGCGTGAGGCGCCGCCATCGACGGACAGGCGCTCAATCGAAAGTCCCACGTCCTGCTCCATGGCGCGCAGCACGTCATAACTCTGGTAGGCCATGGACTCGCAGGCCGCACGCACAATGGTCGCGCGACTCGAGGCACCGGTCAGGCCGCACACGATACCGCGGGCATGCGGATCCCACCAGGGAGCGCCCAAACCCGCAAAGGCGGGAACGAAGTAGCAGCCCTCGTTGTCGTTGATTGAAACGGCGAGTTGCGCGGACTCGCTCACGCTCGAGATGATGCCCATGTTGTTGCGAAGCCAGTTCATCGTTGAGCCGGCGGCAAAAATAGAGCCCTCGAGCGCATAGCTGACTTTGCCGTCCGCAGCGATACCGATGGTGGAGACCAGGCCATTCTTGGATTCGACGATCTCGTCGCCGGTGTTCATGAGCATAAAGCAGCCCGTGCCATAGGTGTTTTTGGTCTGGCCGGGACGGAAACAGCAGTGGCCGAACAGCGACGCCTGTTGGTCACCCGCCACGCCCATGATGGGCGGCATGTTGGTCATGATGTCGCTCGCGACGCGGCCGTAGTCGCCCGAGCTCCAGCGAACCTCGGGCATCATGGAACGTGGAACGTCAAAGAGCGCCAGCAGGTCGTCGTCCCAATCGAGCGTATGGATATTAAAGAGTGCCGTGCGGCTGGCATTGGTGTAGTCGGTGGCAAAGACCTGGCCGCCGGTGAGGTTGTAGATGAGCCAGGTGTCGATGGTGCCAAACATGAGGTCGCCCGCCGCCGCGCTCTCGCGTGCGCCGTCGACGTTGTCGAGAATCCACTGCACCTTGGAGGCCGAGAAATACGGGTCAAGCGTGAGTCCCGTGCGGGAGCGCACCAGCTCCTCGCAACCCTGTTCAACCAACGCGTCGATCGCCGGCGCGGTACGACGGCACTGCCATACGATGGCGTTATAGATGGGCTGGCCGCTCACGCGGTCCCAGACCACCGTGGTCTCGCGCTGGTTGGAGATGCCGATGGCGGCGATGCGGTCAGAATGGATGCCGCTCTTAAACTGAACCTCCATCATGACGGCAATCTGGCTGGCAAGGACCGTCATGGGGTCTTGCTCTACCCAACCGGGACGCGGAAAACTCGTTTTGACGCTGCGACGTGCCTGCGCGACGATGCATCCATACTCGTCGACGATGGTCGCAAGTACCGAGGTGGTGCCGCAGTCGAGCGCCATGATGTAGGAACCGCCAAAGTTAAACGAGGCATCTTCCATGCCCAGGCTGCCCAGATTCAACGACATCGCTTACACCTTTCTATTGCATCGGGTCGGACAGGACCCGTTCGATCTCTGATGCGGGAAGTGCGCCTTGGCGCAGGATCTGGAGCCCGCCGCGCTGGAACGACACGATGGTCGAGGCGTCGCGACACGGGGTCTCGCCGGCGTCGACGGCAACATCGACCCCCTCCAGGATGCGACCTTCGACGGCGGCAAAGCTTGCCGGCGAGGGCGCGCCGTGTGTGTTGGCGCTCGTGCAGGCAAGGGGACTGCCGCAGGCGCGGATGAGCGCTTGGACCACGGGAGAGGCCGAAGCGCGCAGGGCCACGGTGTCGTCGGCAGCACGCATAAAGGTCGGCACGCAGGGAGCCGCCTTGACCACGATAGTCAGGGCTCCCGGCCAGCATCGTCGCGCAAGTACGCGGGCATCTTCCGGGATATCCACGCCATAGCGGTCGAGCGCCTCGACGCCATCGACCAGCCAGGCGACCGTTTGGGTGAGTTCACGTTGCTTGAGAGTGAAGATGCGTCGATAGCCGGTGCCGAGCGCAGGGACTGCGGCACCGTTGACGGCAGCCTGCGGATCGCGCGGCCACGATGGGAATTCGCTTGTATCTTGGGGCACGGCGTCCGAGAAGGCGTTGACTGCCACGGCGACACCGTAGACGGTCTCGGTCGGAATCAAGGCCAGGCCGCCGCGGCCGAGCACCTCGGCTGTGCGCTCGACGGCAAGCCGATGCGGCTCGCGCGTTCCCTCGTATACCCGATAGACCGTCTGCATGTGTATGCCAGCCCCTTACGCTCTGGTGAAAGTTTGTTTACTGAGGGGCATTCTCGCACGAAACGTTCAACCTATTTGGCCAGAGTGCATGTTGGTTTGGTGAGCGGCTCTAGTAGTCGGTGAAAGTGAGGGGGTTAATTGAAGATTTTTAGCGCGCAAGCGTAACGGTACGATCGGGAAACTCGATGCTTGCAACCAGTTTTCCGCCGAGGCTCTCTGCGTACCTGCTCAGCGTGTCGAGCCTCATCGAACCCAACTCCCCACGCTCGAGCTCGGATACACGTTTTTGAGAAACGCCCATCGACTGGGCGACCGACGCCTGTGTTAGATCTTTTAACCTGCGAATCTGAGCAAGCTTATAGGCTTCGATACGATCGCGAGTCCTCTCCTGCTCGGCGGTAATGGAGTCGCGTGTTATCCCGCGAGATTCCATATACTCATGCAGTTCCATCTCGATCGAGCCTCCTTACGTGGCGACGGTATATTTGCTCGGCCCTTGGAATGTTGATCGCATACCAACCGTTCCATTTTGCCCTTGACGATCCCGCTCGCGACTTATCACCCGCCAATAGCAATACCGCCTGGCGCTTGGGGTCAAAGGCGAAGAGGATGCGAATCACCTGCCCACCACACGACGTCACTCTCAGCTCCTTTAAATGATGAAGCTTCGAGCCCTTTACGCGGTCAACCAGCGGACGACCAAGGCTGGGACCTTCCTTCTCGAGCACCAAAAGGTCTGCATAAATCTGCTTCAGCGTAGCTTCATCCTGCTCATCAAGCCAAGGTTCAATGTAATCAAGCACGATACGGTACCGATGCAGCTGATTTGACATACCTTTCTCCTTCTATAGTAGAAGTTTTACGGTATATTGCAAGGACAAACTTGCGCAAATGTCTATTAATTCAGCTTAAATACGCTGTTTGGGCTCGGTGACGATGGCTCGAACGATGCGGGGACGATCGGTGAGGTCGTGGACGATACGCACGTCCGAAAGGCCTGCCTGGCGACAGAGCTCGGCCGCGGCATCGAGGGCACCCTCGTAGAGCTCGCAGGCAAACAGGCCGCCGGCGCGCAGCATGTAAGGCGCCGCATTGAGCAGGCGGCGGAAAATATCGAGGCCGTCGGCGCCGCCCTCGAGCGCCAGGTCGGGCTCAAAGTCCTTGACCTCGTGCGGCAGCGAGCGCATGACGTCGGTCGGGATGTAAGGCGGGTTGGAGACGAGCACATCAAAGGTGCCCCACTCTTCGCGGGGAATGGAACTCACCAGGTTGGTGAGGCTAAAGGCAACCTCATCTGCCGTGAGGCCGAGGGCGTCGCGGTTTTTGGTGGCCAGATCGATGGCGCGCGGCTCGATATCGGTGGCGGTGCAGGTAACGTGGCCGCGGCGCTCCCAGGCAAGGGAGAGCGAAATGCAGCCCGTGCCGCAGCCGACCTCGAGAACGCGGGCAGTGCAGGGCTCGGTTGGGGCAGGCGCAGCGGCATCCTGAGCTGAAGCCGTCTCCTGGCCGGCACCCTCGATGGCGATGCCGTATTCGTCGAGCTCGGGCTCGGCGGCTTCCGCGGCGTCGGCTTCTGCTGCCTGCGCGGCAGCTTCCTCGGCCTCGCGGTCGGCCAGCTCCTCGGCATAGGCACGGCTGCCCAGCACGTCGCTGCCTAGCGCCGCCTCATCGGCGGCCGTCAGGTTAGCGGCACGGCGCTCGACAGTCGCGCGCTCGTCGGCCAGCGCCGCCTCGGATTTGCGGGCCTCTTCGACCTCATCGTTCCAAGGCAGCTCAACACGCTGACGGGCAGCAGCCTCGGGGCTCAGCACCTCGGCATCCAGATAATTGAGGACTTCCTCGACGAGCATCTCGGTCTCGGGGCGCGGAATGAGCACACCGGGGGCGCACGCGACGTCGATCATGCGAAACTGCGTGCTGCCGGTGATGTATTGCAGCGGCTCGCCCTTAGCACGGCGGACAACGGCCGCATGCATGGTCTCGAGCTGGGCCGCGTTAAGCGTCTCGTCCATACGCATATATAGGTCAATGCGCGCCAGGCCCGTGGCGGCGCACAGCAGCCACTCGGCAGAAAGACGGGGGTGCTCCTCGCCGCGCTCGGCCAGGTACTCCTTGGTCCACTCGAGACAACGCTTGATGGTCCAAATCTCGTTTGCCATGGGGCCCTCCCCTCTTAAGCGCCGGACGGCGCGCGAATGTCGGAGCAGATTGTACGCGAGGCCAGCGCTTGGCAAGGGACGATTGAAGGCGATTATCGAGAATCAGCCCAGAATTTTGCACCGGGCTTGCTCAAAGTGCTCATTCGTCGACGTCTAAATCTGCATTCGTCAAGCTTTTGGCAAGGTTGACCCAAAACTGGCCAATATCTAACCAAGAACTTGCCACATCGCTTGACGCACGACCCATCAAAAATCGCCCCGCGACTTCTCGGACGCTTTTTCGAGCAATATTTTCGATAGCAGATATATGCCGTCAATTACCTTAAGCAGGTAAGCAGCTCAAATGACATCACAGCCGACTGAATAAAATATCAAGGCAATGTCACCAATGACTGCCCTACGGATCATTTGACAACCAAGGAAACGCCGATGTTTTGGCAATGCCAGCGAGCGACGTCCAGAGCGAACAAGTTGGCATGAAAAAGGCAAGGCATAGACCTTCTGGTCATGCCTTGCCTTTTGAATGGCAAATTGTCGCTCTGGGCGGCG
>CABUVH010000010.1 GCA_902494935.1 uncultured Collinsella sp. | reverse complement strand
TCGACGTTGGCTTCACAGCGCCGCAGCGATCGCTTCAGTCACAAACTTATTGAGTGACTCACCCTTCTTTGCCGCTGCCAGCGCTGCTTGCTTGTGGAGCTCAGAGCCCGTTCTTACGTTGAACGAGCCCTTAAAAGCCCGCTCGGGTTCCTTGCCCTTCTCGGCGCAAAACTCAAGGTAATCGTCGACGGCGTCGTGGAAGCATTGCTCCACTTCTTCAGCCGTGGAGCCTTCAAATACGATTGCGTCCCTAATGCCGGCGACCATACCTGTTAGCACATGCTGTTCGGCATCGAACTCGACCGGGGCGAAATAACCCTTGTATGCCAAAACGTTACTCATGACTACCTCCGACATCTTGCAGAAAGCGAACGATGTTTCGAATGGTCCCCGCTGTCAATTCGTCAGATGGATGAGGCGCGTGCATTACGAACATCCTGCCATCTGATGGCCTGTAGAAGCGAACGCGCGATCCGGACGTCTTGCCTTTGCTGTCCATTTCAAAGCCATATGAAGCCATAACTTTAAGAAAGTCAGCAAATCTATACGTTGAAGGACAGCTAAGCAGCTGGGCGATGAGTTTATCGGATCGAGTCATCCCGCCTCACATTCTGCAACTATATTCTAGTTGCAATTTCAGTTCGATGCAAGCACCTCTACTATAGAACATGTGTGCGTATAGAACAAATGTTCGAACTACCACGAAGGGCGCCTGTGAACTGCGCCCTTCGTGGTAGTTTTGCTTGCCGTGCCTTAGCCCAGCAGGTCGATGACGTTGAAGCCGGCGTTGCTCTTGGCGATGACGTCGCGGCCGCCAAAGACGCAGGTGGGTGACTCGGCTGCGATGCGCGTTACGTCGGCGCCGAGCGAGCGAAGCTCACCGGGCGTGGCGGCGAGCATCTGGGCGCGGCGCTCCTCGCGCGCATGCGGATCGAGCCCGGCCAGGTAGGTCGTGTTGCGGCGCTTGGTGAGCGCGTACGGCTTCACCGGCGCGTCCATGCCGCTCACGCAGCTCACGATAAAGCCCTCAAAGGCGGCCTCGTCGGGATCAAAGCTGCCGAGCCATTCGCCCGCGCGCGCCACGCGCTCAATCGAGGGGTCGATTGCCGGGTCGCGGTAGGTGTAGAACGCCGCCTGACGCTCGCCGGCCGCGCGGAATCCGCAGCCGTACGCGCCGCCCTTAACGCGGATCTCGTTCCACAGATAGTCGTAGGAGAGCGCGTTGGCGGCAACCGCCCAGGCGCCCGTCACGTCGATGCCCAAGCGACGCGGGTCGCACGCGCTTGCCGCAAAACAGATGTCGCTGGGGATGACAAAGGCCTCGTGGCGGTCGCACGGCGTCGGCACCACGAGCGCGTTGCGGCCGGCATCGGCGCCGTCGCCAGCGCCCAGCTCCAGGTCGCCCGCGGCGGCCCAGTATGCGTTAAAGTCCTCGTCGCTGCCGGTAAAGCTCGCCAGGCAGCCATCGGCCACAAAGATGCGGCCTGCCAGCTCGGCAAGCTTGGTACGCAACCCGTTCACGCGCTCGTCAAAGTGGTCGAGCAGGTCGCGCAGGAACAGATAGAAGTCCACGCCCGAAAGCTGCTCGCGCACCACGGCCGAAGGCGAGCTGTAGCTCATCGCGCGACCGAGCGCCGCCGAGTGGCCGTTGTTGATAAAGCCCTGCTCAAGCCCAATGCGAATCTGTGTGAGCACGTCGCGCACGCGGTCGGCGTCGGCATCTGCCAAAAGCGTGCTCGACCATACCTCGCGCGGCAGACTCGCCAGCGCATCGATCTTCTCGGACAGGGCGCCGGCGCTCACCAGCAGGTAGGGGCGCACGCCGTCCACTTCGGGCTGCGTCATGACCTCGGTCGTAAAGCTCAAAAAGCCGAGCTTGCCAGCGAGCAAGTTGTCGAGTTCCTCGGCCGAGTGCTCGCGCGTGGGCAGCTGCTTAAGCAGGCGGCAGAGCAGTGTCACATAGGGCAGGTCCTCAAACGCGACGCAGTTCAGGTCGAAATACTGCATGGCGTAGGCCAGACGGTTGGTGGGGATGCCGTGGCGCAGGCAGGGGATGGGCACGGTCGTGTCCACGATCAGTGGCGGCTCGGGGCGCGCCTCGCCAATGTCGGACACGCGCAGGCGCGGCAGCGTGGCCTTGGCCTCGGGTGTGTCTTCCGCCTCCTGCGCGGCACGCAGCGCGGCCGTGCGCTCGACCACGTCGGTCAGCTCGGCATCGGTCATGGCATCGCGCTTGGCTGCCAGCTCGGCGGCCTCGGCACCCTCCGAACCCTCGGCGGCGTCCACCGGCACCAGCTCGACCAGTGCCATGTGGTCGTTTTCCAGCACCAGCTCGCGCAGCAGGTCCTCAAAATAGCTGCCGTCCAGCTCGCTACGCAGCTCCTCGTACACCGGGCCGTACTTGAGCGCCAGCGTCGCGGCGTCGTCATCGTAGAGCCATGTGCTCAGCGCGTCGCACGCAATGGCCACGCCGTCGGCGATACCGTAGTCGCGCTGGCGCAGGTCGTATTCGTTGCTGCTGATGATGGCTTCCAGGCGCTCGCGCGGAACGCCATGCTCGCATAGGTCGCGGCAGGCGTCCTGGAACACGCGACGCAGCTCGCGCGCCACGCCGGGCTGCGCGTTTTGCAGCATGATGAGCTCGTAGGGCTGCAGGCTCTCGGCCGCGGTGTAGCTCACCACGTTGCCGCCCAGGCCGGCGGCCAGAATGGCCTTCTTAACCGGCGCTTCGTTGGAACCCAGCAGTGCTTCAAACAGGATATCCGCCGCGATCGTGCGTTTGCGGTCGAGCGCGCTGCCCAGCACCAGGCCCAAGCCCACCAGGGCGTTCTCGGGTGTAGTGGCCATCTCGACGCGCTTGTACTCGCAGGTCACGGGTGCCTGCACGCCCAGCGGATTGGGCGCCGGCGCGGACGGGTCCTCGCCGGCGGCAACGGCGGCGTCCATGCGGCGGCTCGCGGCACTCGGCTGCGACAGATAGCGCTCGTCCAAAAAGGCCAGGGCGCGGTCCACGTCCAGGTCGCCGTAGAGCGTTATATAGGAGTTGGAGGGATTGTAGTGGCGTGCGTGCGTATCCAGGAACTGCTCGTAGGTGAGCGCGGGAATCGCACGCGGGTCGCCGCCGCTCTCGTGCGCATAGGCGGTGTCGGGATAGAGCGCGGCGTTGACAGCATCGTCCAGCACGCTCATGGGATCGGACAGCGCGCCCTTCATCTCGTTGAACACCACGCCGTTATAGCGCAGGGTGCCCTCGCGCAGGCTCGCGGAGCCGCCCTCGCCATCGCCCTCGGCGTCCTCCGGCAGGTCCAGCTCGTAGTGCCAGCCCTCCTGCTCAAAAATGGTGGACTTGGTGTAGATGGCCGGGTTGAACACCGCGTCCAGGTACACGTCCATCAGGTTGTACAGATCCTGCTCGTTGGTGGTGGCAACGGGGTAGATGGTCTTGTCGGGGTAGGTCATGGCGTTGAGGAACGTCTGCATGGAGCTCTTGATCAGGTCGACAAATGGCTCCTTGACGGGAAACTTGGCCGATCCGCACAGCACCGAGTGCTCAAGAATATGGAACACGCCGGTGGAATCGGCCGGCGGCGTCTTAAAGCCAATGGCGAAGGCCTTGTTTTCGTCGTCGCACGCCAGGTACAGCAGGCGAGCGCCCGAGGCGGTGTGGCGCAGCACGTAGGCGTCCGAGTCGAGCTCGGGCACGGTCTCGCAGCGCTCGACGGCAAAACCGTGACAGATGGTACCGGGCACCAGCAGTGCGGCAGCAGCGGCGCGCGGGTCGGTTGAGGTGGTGGACATATGCAGTCTCCTTTGACGCCCCAGCGGGGGCGAATCGAGTCGAATCCCCGAGAGTATACCCATATGGGGCCGCGGCTCTGCGGCGAACTGAAGACGATGCTGGCGGATTGGGCAAAGGCCCCGCGTGACCGCCGCGCGAGCGTGGAAACTTGGACGCCTATCGAATGAGAGTGGATTTTCGGACGGAATCAGCCTCAAAACGCCCAAAAACCGTCCAAAAATCCACGCCCGTCCATCACTCACGTATCTCTCATCTCTCATCCGTCACTAATACGAGAGATAGCAGAAAGACGAGAGATAAATATGAGAGATAACAATGCTGCAAGGTGGCTGGGGGATCGAGTCAAAGTTCCCGTATACATGCGTTTACCTGCGCGAACGTGATTTGATTGAACCGATAACGGCATTTTTGTTTCTCATCTCTCACTCATCTCTAATGTGAGAGATAAATGAGAGACGAGAGATAATTACGAGAGATAGCTGAGAGATAGACAGACAGACGGTTTGTCGGGGACATGTATTGCTGTCAGATTGATGCTGCGTGCGGAGCAGCTGCACTGACGCCCACTCCCCGCATCGCGCCATTTCGCGCGCTGTGCAACGAAACCTGCGGCAAAGCAGTTACGATAGCCCAATGTGCATCGCGCACGACGATGATATCGGCGCCCGCGACTGGGGGAGAATACATGGCAGAGCAGCAGATAACGCTGGGGACCAAGCTTCAGGCGGCATTCGACGTGCCCATGGGCTAAAAAACCGACTTCAACATGCTTGCCACGTACAAAGAGGACCTGGACGAGGCGTACTTCCTTATGAGCGCACCCATGCTCGCCGGCAAGCCGCTGCTCATAGACGAAAACCAAAAGCTGCTGCTGCAGTATCAGGTGGGCGATGTGGACAAATACACCGTGGTCATTTGGCTGGACGGCGACGACCCGGAGTGCGTGGACAAGATCATCGGCGGCGCGGTGGAGTTCGGTTTTGACTTTGATTCGTCCGAGACCGACGATTCGAGCCTGTTCGTTAAGTTCGTGCAGGATATTGCCGACACCCTCACCGGCAATGACCCCATTAGTGCGAGCGGCAACGAGGCGCCCGATTACTACAAGGAACACAACGTGACCCGGAGTAACCGTCGCAACCAAAAGAACTCACCCACAGGGGACGGGAACAAGTAGGACGAACAAGCGCCGGGCCGGAAGTGATTCCCCGGCCCGGCGCTTTTGCGGGCAGATTGAGACAACGGACTGAATTGGCGTTTGGACGGCGGCGTATGTTATCCGTCGCATGACCTCGCTGCCGTATTTCTAAATGTGGCTGCCGCTTGGTGGTTTGAGATCTTGATCGCCCTAATGAGTGGTGATCTAATTTCGCTTAAGCAGATTTAGGATGGAGTGGCGTATGGGCATCACGTTCGACAGATCAGAGTTTAATGCGGATATCACATCAAAGATGGACGATATTCGTGAAAACTATTTGGATGATGGCGAAGGGGATGATGTCGCCTTCGCCTATACCGTTGCGGCCGTTTTTGAAGGCGAAGATATTCTTTCCGATGAGAATAGCTTTATCTATACCGATGGGGCCAATGACCACGGTGTTGATTTTTACATTGCGCGCGATGATGGCTACACGTTCTATCAATGCAAATCGTGCAATCTGGATAATTATCCAGAGGGAAAAGTGTTTGACGCAACACCTGTTAATGAGTTGCAAGAAGCTGTTGAGTTTATTACTTCGGATAATGATGCTGGTTCGAACGCCGGTGTGAGAAAACTGAAGCAGGGATATCAATTCAAAAAGGCTAATTGCATCTTAACTGCCGTGCTTGCGCTTGAGGGTAGACTCAGCGACTCTGCAAGAAGGCGTTTTGAGGAGGTACGTTCTCAAAAAGCCAATGAGGGAATAAATATCTGTCTTTACGAGGAGAATGATATTTACGATTGTTGGCACAGAAATGATGAGGTTGCCAACCGAACCCATATCGAGTTAAAGCTGACTACGCGTGATATTAATGATTGCGTTATATGGCAAAACGGCTGGTTCTGCGCTGTCTTGGATGTCAAACCGTTAATTGACGCTATTGCAAAATACGGATATGACTTGTTTGACATGAATGTTCGATCAACGTTGAAGGGGTCGAACGTGAATGCGGCAATCAAGAAGCAGCTGTCGACTGAAAAGGGTAGAAAGCGTTTCGTCCATCTTAACAATGGAATCGTGATTACCTGCAACAACTATGTGAAGCCAAGTCAAGGGGACAGGAAGCCTTCGATTAAGGTGGCTGATGCCCAAGTAGTGAACGGCTGCCAGACCCTGAGCACTATTTTTGACTTTTACATGGCATCTAACGATAGCGTGAAAGAGAGCATCTGTTCCGATGTGAAGATCATTGCTAAGGTCTTAAATAGCAGTACGGCAAATCAAGATGAGCTGCTCGACGACATCATCGTCGCATCGAATCACCAGAACCCAATGAATGATCGCAATCTAAAGTCCAATTCTGCCGAGCAGCGAAAGCTGCAGTCTTCTTTCTATAAAGACCCACTTAAAAAAGAGATGCGTTATTTCTATATCAGGAAGGACGGAGAACTCGATTCCTTCCTTCAGTCGAACAAGCGTGAGCCAAAGAAAAGTTACTTCGAGATTAAGGGATCGACGAGAAGGGGCAAGAATCGTTACAGGCATATCGATAACGAAGACCTGGCAAAAATCTGGTGGGCATGGATCGGAAACGCTCCTAAAGCCAATGCTGGCGGAGTTAAGTACTTTCGAGACCCGGAGTATTCCTCCGTGTTTGCGAAGAGGCCTTCTCCTGCCCTCTGGGAGCAAATGAAAAAGCCCAACTTTAGCTATAAAGCCGATTTACTTGAGGACGGACAGCCCACTCAATATCAATTGCTATTGGCAATGGCGGTCGGGCGCTATCTTGAATACCGCGTCAAGCCTGTTGGGACGACGAAGCTGAAAAACGAGGCTCTGGCAAGGCTTGAGGATACTGGTGTTGTCAGCCCGAGGGCGACTCAACAGGAGAAACTCATCGCACTAAATGAAGATAATGACTTTTTGTTTGGTGTTTGGAAGGCACAGATGGCATTGTCGGTTGCTGAAATTGGATCATTTTTGCTTTGCAATAAATATGGAACCCTCGATTCTGATACATGCAAACGCCTTCTAGACCTCAATGATGTTTCATTTTGGCTGAAGAAGGGCATGGATAAATCTGTCATCGAAGACTCTGACATTACTGAAGGGCCCAACCGCTTGCTCGTTCCGCTATATGAGCTGGTTAATCAGGGGCTTCGGGGTTTCCTGAAGGACAACAAGAGGCTAATTCTGGGCCAGAGCAGACCAAAGATGTATCTGGGAAGGCGCGAGAATCTTATCGAAATTAAGAAAGAGTGTCTTGAAAGAAACGAACTGTATAGAGAAGACAAGTTTGAATTTAAGCCAAGCGGCCGTTCTTATCTTGAGGCATTTCCAGAGGTTTAGTGGGCGTCGGACCGGGAGTGATTCCCCGGCCCGACGCTTTTGTTATGCCGAGGTTTTGTCGTCGGAAGCGGTGGCTGCTGAGGCTCCGTCCAGCAAGAACAGCCGTAGAGCGAGCTTGATCGCGTAGCCCGGCTTGACCTGCGCCGCGTCTCCCGAGCGCTCGCCGAGGTCGCTGCAGTAGGTGTAGACGTCACGGATCAGGTCCGCGCCCGAGAGCGTGAACATGTAGCCCGCGTCCGAAAGCGCGTTGGGCGCTGTAGGCAGCCCCGCAGCTTGGCAAAAACTCGCAAGGTCGGGGTCCATGACAGCCTCGTAGTCGATCGCGGTGCCACGGTCCTGAGCGGTCTGCTCCTGCTTGCGGGTGTACGACAATGCCGCCGCCAGTACAAAGCTGGGCGTGGGTGCATTGACGTCGTCGGTGGTGGCGACGAGCTTACCGGCCGCTTGCGTGACCAGCCAGGCGACTTCGCGCTGACAACGAACGGCCTTGCGCGTCACCGGCTTGATCGATCCGGACGAAACGCTTCCCTTGGGTTGGTTTGCGATAGCCATAGGGGTCTCCCAATAAACAGCCGCCATATGCAGGCAGAAATTACACGTGCTACATCCAGTATACCGAGTGGGGAAGGGACGGGAAGTTCGATTTCTCGGAATCACAACGTCGGGTGGAAGTCGTTGCTCCGTATTAGGCAGGTGCTGTCCGTTGCAGCCTAATCATGTCGATTGATCGGATCGTGCCGCGCCGCAGCGAGAACTACACGATCCTGCCATCCTCTCCTCAACAGCTAAAACGGGAAAGGAAGGACCATGGGATGGCGAAGCGATATCGCGCGAGGCGTGTATGGAAATCTATCGCGAGCGTTAATGGACCGGAACCTGTTCCCGCTAGTCGAGGCGACCTGCAGCCAAATCCATCTGCCGTGCCCAAGCTGCGGCGCAGGCCTTCCA
This sequence comes from uncultured Collinsella sp., assembly GCA_902494935.1. Taxonomy (GTDB): domain Bacteria; phylum Actinomycetota; class Coriobacteriia; order Coriobacteriales; family Coriobacteriaceae; genus Collinsella. The sequence continues at coordinate 13,925 of CABUVH010000010.1, read as the reverse complement.
TGCCTAGAGATCAGTTACATCGACGTCCGCGACAAACACGCTGCCGACCCGCGGGCTCGAATAGGCCTGCGTCTTCCAGTCTATCCTCAGCAATGCCCAACTTGCGGATGTGCTATTACCTATGATGATGCGGAGCCATAGCTTCGAAGACTGAATATCTAGTCGGGCAAACCCGGTGATTCGACATTTTCTGCGTTACACAAACAGCTCAGCTACCTGCGCATACTCGATTTTCGAGGAAGTTCGGACTCGATTTTCGAGTTTTGCCCTACAGGTAAATCCCCTCGAGCAGGCTCTTGTGGAACTCGGCGTGATGGTCGCGTACCCAGGTAAAGAGCGCCTGGTCAAAGTCGGTGCGCGTGGCCGGGACGCCAAAGACGCCGGCAACTTCGACGCGCACAAACTCCAGTGCCGGCAGCTTGTTGATGGCAGTGAGGGCAAACGGGGACGAGGGCTCCTCGAACAGATAGCGGCTGCCTTGCAGCGCGTCGCAACTGGTGCACGTGTTGCCGAGCGACGGGGCTTTGGAGGTTCGCGCGCCTACGGGCTTGTAGCCGCAGCGCTTATGAAGGTAGTCGCGGATCTCGCCCGGCACACAGCCAAGAGCGGGCACGATGGCGAGCGCGTTGGCGTTGGCCGTGTCGATGGCAATGTGCCCGGCTTCGTTGGGTGCGTGCGCGATGGCGATGCTCTCGTCGTTATCGGTTCGATAGGGAATGCCGAAGGCCGCGACCGAGGTCTCTTTGTGACACTTCCAGCATTCGCGCTTGCCCAGTACTAGATATATATACGGCGCTGAGGGGTCGGATCGGTCAACACCGGGCAGCCATTCGGCAAAGGGCTCGGGGTTGACGCCGCTGGGTACATACCAGATCTTCTTGGTCCGGTCCCATTTGGCGCCCAGCGCCTTGGCTTCTTCTTTGTGCGAAAAGGGGACATCGAGCTCGGTGCGCATGGCGGCTCCTTGGTGCTGCAGGTGCAAGTGGCTCAAGGATACCGCAGGGCGCAGACATCGCGGCGTTTTGCTGAGGAGTTACGGCTCGGATGGGTTCGAGACGCGTTGGCCTCGGCCTCGGTGGCTATTGACGCGGTTTTGTGTATGGGCAGGGTGGTTGCTTGGGCGGTTGGAGCTGCCAGCTGATTTGGCGACATAAAACAAAACAGCCCAGAGGACATAGCCTCTGAGCTGCGAACATTTGGTGGGCGTTAGAAGATTTGAACTTCTGACCTCTTCCGTGTCAGGGAAGCGCTCTCCCCCTGAGCTAAACGCCCGATCAAGGGTGCGCAAGTGCGCAAGGGATAATATAACGGAGCCTGAACTCGGTGGCAAGAACATTTTTAAAAATCGCTTACATTGTGGAATTCGGGGGCTTTGTCATAGCCATCTCAAAAGTGCCTGCTGCCGCGATTTGGCTGTCGCATAATGCAAGGCCATTGCGGTATCGAGCTATGGAAAGACGCCTGCGGAATTGTCCTACCGATAAGCGGACAAGCCTCCAGCTGGTGCCTTCGCCGTGGTAAGGTAAGCCGAATTGTTTCCAAGCTGTTTCGGGGGAGTGGAATGAGCAAAGAGTGTGTCGAGCAGGTCGAAGGCACAGGGGCTTCGGTGCCGATGACCGATATATCGAACATTGATGTGCCCGAGGGCACCGACGAGCTCAGCCGCAACACCCGTCGCGCCTGGCGCGAGCGCCTTAACGATGCGTCGTCGCGCAAGATGATCACGGGCGTCTTGGCTACGCTGGTGGGCGGTTCGTTTTGGGGCTTCTCGGGCACCAGCGCGAGCTTTCTGTTCGATATCTACCACGTCGACACCTTGTGGCTTATGAGCGTGCGTCAGATTCTCGCCGGTCTACTCTTTATGGCCGTGGTTGTTACGCGCGACCGCGAGCGCCTGATTAAGCTCTGGACCACACCCGCCGATCGCAAGCAGCTGCTGCTCTTTACCGCCTTTGGCCTGCTGTTCAACCAGTTTTGCTATCTTTCGGCCGTGCGCCTGACGAACGCCGGAACCGCGACGGTGCTCCAGTGCCTGCAACTCGTTATCATCATGGGCTACGCCTGCGTGACCGATCGCCGCATGCCGCGCGTGCGCGAGGCGGTCGGCATCGGCTTGGCCCTGGGCGGCACCTTTTTAATCGCTACCGGAGGTGATCCCACCAGCCTGAACATCTCGCCGCTCGGCTTGATCGCGGGCCTCATGTGTGCGGTCAGCGCCACCTGCATGGCAGTGATTCCCGCTAAGATTCTGCCCGAATACGGCAGCCCCATCGTCACGGGTTCGGCCATGCTCACGGCAGGCATCGTTTCGTGCGCCGTGGTTCAGCCCTGGGCGCATATGCCGGCACTTGACGCTGTCGGTATCGAGGCTCTCGCGGTGTTCGTGGTCATCGGTTCGTTTTTCGCCTACATGCTCTATATGCAGGGCGTTAAGGACATCGGTTCGGTGCGTGCAAGCCTTATCGGAACCGTGGAGCCGGTCTCGGCGACCATCACCAGCGCTGTTATGCTGGGCACGGTGTTTTTGCCGACCGACCTTATCGGCTTCGCCATGATCATCGTGATGATGTTCCTTACGGTGTAGCTGGCGCCGCCGCCAAGACAGATAAGGTGTTGTGCCACATTTTCGCCAATTGATATCCGTGTCTGGAATTTAGCTGTCGATGCTCAATATGCCATAAACTAATAGCGTTATGGACTTTTCTATTGCGACTCAATTGCGAGGATTTCTTTATGGCTGGTAATCACTTTAAGGGCAGCGACAGCGGCCGTCCTGCAGTTCCGCCGCGTTCGAACGGGGCCGGAAAAGCTGACATGCCGAGCGGAGCTGGTCAGAACAGCGCCGGTAAGCGCACGTCTCCGGGCGAGACGGCGATGTTTACCGCTCTGTACGAGCAGTCTCAGAAGGCTAAAAAGACCGGTCGCGCAAGAGGGAATGTCTTTGCGGGCGGTGCGACTCCCACGTCGCAGCCGAGTGGGGCTCCTTCGACACCTGCGAACAACGTAGGCGCTGCCAACGCCGCGAATACCGCCGGCAACATTAATGCCGGCAATGCCGCCAACAATACTCCCTCTGCCGGTGGCGCGGGGCTTACGGGCAACCTTGGTACGATCTATACGGGTGCCTCCGAGACCGGCACGTTCGCCCGTTTGGAAGATAACGGTGCCGAGTTTAAGGGCTCCGGTTCCAAGGAAGATTATTACGATTTTGGCCTGAACTATGGCAACGACGCCTCGTCGAGCTCGACCTCGGACGGCCTGGTTCGTCATCGCCATCGCAAGGGCGAGCGCAAGAAGCGCCACACTGGCGCCATTGTCGCCGCCGTAGTCGTGGTGCTTCTCGTTGCGCTTGGCGCAAGTGGCTTTATGCTGCTTAACTCGGCTAAGACCGTAAAGGGTGAAGCAAAGGAAGCCGTCGAGATCGTCGGCAGCCTTAAGGACAGGGTCACGTCGGGCGATTTTTCGACGCTGCCCGATGATGCGAAGAAGATCGACGAGCTCTGCACTAGCATGAAATCGGAGACCTCGAGCCCGCTGTGGACGATGGCTTCGTTTGTCCCGGTGTACGGCAGCGATATCTCCGCGGCCCGCACCATGATCGACGCCCTGTCCGACGTTTCGAGCAACGCGCTGGTCACCATGGCCGATAACCTTTCGCAGGCGACGCCCGGCAAGCTGTTCCAGGACGGGACGATCAACGTGTCTGCGCTGCAGGCGGTCGCCGATTCGCTCTCCGATAGCTCCAAGGTGTTCAAGAGCGCCAATAAAAAGGTCCAGGGCATCGGCGATACGCATATCGCCCAGGTGACCGAGCTGGTCGATAAGGCCAAGGACGGTTTTGCCACCTTGGACGGTGCGGTCGACGCGGCAGAGCAGGTCGCCCCCGTCCTACCCCAGATGCTCGGCGCCAACGGCCAGACGCGTCACTATCTTGTGCTCGCGATGAGCAACGTCGAGATTCGCGCCTGCGGTGGTTTCCCCGGTTCTCGTGGCGTGATGTCGGTAACCGATGGCAAGCTCGAGCTCGGCGATTTTGTCAAGGTCGACATGATGAAAGAGCCTTTGAGCCCGCTTCCCATTACCGACGAAGAGGCAAACCTGTTCACGACCGGATGGGGCCTGACGGGATTCAACACGCTCGGATACACGATGGGCGACGTTACGATGACGCCCGATTTTCCGCGCGCGGCTCAGCTTGCCAGCGATATGCAAAAGGCCATTGTCGGAGATGACATCGACGGCGTATTTGCAGTCGATCCGGTATTTCTGCAGTATATGCTCGGCATTGTAGGCGGCACGCAGCTTCCTGACGGTACCGTCGTCGACGGAAGCAACGCTGCAAAGGTGCTGCTGCACGATATTTATTGGAATTACCCGGTAGAGGAGCAGGACGCCATCTTTGCGGCGGTCGCCGGCTCGGCTTTCAACAAGATCGTGGACCAACTGGGCTCCAGCGATGTCACCAAGATTGCCGCTGCTATCGAAAAGGGTGCTTCCGAGGGCCGTATCCTGATGTATTCGAGAAACGATGACGAGGAAAAGGCCGCAAAGGCCCTTGGTATCTCCGGCGCTCTCCAAAACGATCCTTCGGAGGCTCCGATTCTGGGCGTCTACGTCAACAACTACAGCTACTCCAAGATGGATTGGTTCCTCGATAAGCGAACCAGCATCGATTCTGCTGTTGAAAATGCCGACGGTTCGACGACGTATCACGTGACCACCACGCTTAAGAACACCATGACCTCTCAGGAGAAGGCCGAGATGCCGGGCTATTTCCAGGGTCATAACGGCATAAGCCAGGATATCGACGACGAGGTTCTGAGGCTCTACCTCTATGCTCCCGCGGGAGGCAGCATTTCGGACATTAAGACTTCTGGCTCCGGTTCAATCGAGATGAATGAAGCGACGCATGATGGCCTGAAGGTTGCATGGGGCGGTGTCCACATGCTTCTGGGGCAAGATATAAAGGTCGAGTACACGGTTACGACTTCTAAGGACTCTGGGCACAAGGAGCTCCAGGTTCGTACCACGCCAACCGCTCAAACGTTCGAACAGGATAAGTAAGATATGAAGTACTTTGGCACCGACGGCTTTCGCGGCGAGGCCAACGTTGGGCTGACGGTAGAGCACGCTTATAAGATTGGCCGTTTTGTGGGCTGGTATTACGGCGCCAACCGCAGTGCTAAGGCGCGCGTTATCGTGGGCAAGGACACACGTCGCTCGAGTTATATGTTCGAGGCGGCGCTGGTGAGCGGTCTGGTCGCGAGCGGTGCGGACGCCTATATGCTGCACGTGATCCCGACGCCGGGCGTGGCGCATCAGACCGTGGAGGGCTGCTTCGATTGCGGCATCATGATCAGCGCGAGCCACAACCCGTTTTGCGATAACGGCATTAAGCTCGTCAACAGCGACGGTTTTAAGATGGACGAGGACGTACTGGAGCTTATCGAGGACTACATCGATGGCAAGAGCGAGGTGCCGCTGGCCACGGGCAACCACATCGGCGCCACGGTGGACTACATGCAGGGCCGCAACCGCTACATTGCTTCGCTCATCGCCAGCGCGAACTTTTCGCTGCAGGGCGTCAAGATCGGCATCGACTGCGCCAACGGCTCGGCGTCCTCGGTGGCCAAGCCGGTGTTTGACGCGCTGGGCGCCGACGTGCGCGTGATCAACGCCGCGCCCGATGGTTTTAACATCAACGTCGACTGCGGCTCCACGCATATGGAGCGTCTGCAGCGCCATGTGGTGGAGCAGGGCCTGGACGTGGGCTTTGCCTACGACGGCGATGCCGACCGCTGCCTGGCCGTGAATGAGCGCGGTCGCGTGGTAGACGGCGACCAGATCCTGTACGTGTGCGGCGTGTATCTGAACAAGCACGGGCGACTCTCGGGCGGTACCGTGGTGCCGACGATTGCCAGCAACTTTGGCCTGGTCAAGTCGCTGGAGCTTGCCGGTCTGAGCGCCGTGACCAGCGGCGTGGGCGACCGTCACGTGTATGCCAAGATGCGAGAGGGCGGCTACAGCCTGGGTGGCGAGCAGACGGGCCATACGATCTTTGGCGATATCGAGCGTACAGGCGACGGCATTATGACCTCGCTGCGCGTGATGGAAGTGATTCGTGCCGAGCGCGAGACGCTCTCGCAGCTCACGGCTCCGTGCAAGCTGCTGCCGCAGGCGCAGGTGGCCGTGCACGTGGCGGACAAGGACGCCGCGCTCGAGAACATGGGCGTGCAGAACGCCATCGCCGAGGCCGAGGCTGCGCTGGCAGGCGAGGGCCGCGTGCTCGTGCGCAAGAGCGGAACCGAGTCGGTGATTCGCGTTTTGGCCGAAGCCCCCGACCAAGCATCCGCCGATGCTGCCATGAAGCGCATCGCCAACGCGCTCGAGGCTCTGTAGGGTAGTCATTGGGGACGTTCTTAAACGACTAGGTGGAAAGGGGACGCTGCGGATTGGTTCCGCGGCGTCCCCTTTGCGTTGGCGTGTCGGTTATGCCTTACAGCTCGTAGAGCGTGGTGAACTTGTCCTGCAGGTAGCTGCAGTAGTAGCGGGCATCGAACGCCATGCCGCACGCGCCCTTGATGAGCTCCGGCACGTCCTTGGCGCGGCCCCACTGCCAAATGTGCTCGCCCAGCCAGGCACGGACTGGCGCCAGGTCACCGCTCGCGCAGGCGCCGTTAAGGTCGACGCCGTCGCGGCACATGGCCGGCACAAACATGGCGTCGTAGGCACTGCCCAGCGCATACGTGGGGAAGTAGCCAAACGAGCCGCCGCTCCAGTGCGTATCCTGCAGGCAGCCGTGCGTGTCGTCGGGAACGGGAATGCCCAGGTACTCGTCCATAAAGTGGTTCCAAAGCGCGGGGATGTCCTTGGCCGTGGCCTCGCCGGCAAACAGCATGCGCTCGATCTCGTAGCGCACCATAACGTGCAGCGGATAGGTGAGCTCGTCGGCCTCGGTGCGGATCAGCGACGGCTGTGCGATGTTCACGGCGTGGTAGAGCGTGTCCTCGTCGACGTCGCCGTAGACCTCGGGTGCGTGGCGGCGCAGCACCTCGAGCAGCGGTCCCATAAAGGCGCGGCTGCGACCCACGGTGTTTTCGAAAAAGCGGCTCTGGCCCTCGTGGATGCCCATGGAGGTGCCACCCTCCAGGCACGTGCGCGCATAGGCGGGGTTCACGCCCAGCTCGTACATGGCGTGACCTGCCTCGTGGATGATGCTGAAGACGTTGGAGATACAGTCGTTCTCGTAGATGTGCGTCGCGATGCGCGCATCGCCCACGGCAAAGCCCTCGCTAAACGGATGCTCGGTAAAGGCAAGCGTGGTGTCGTCCAGGTTAAGACCGACGAGCTTCATCAGGTCGAAGCTCATGGCTCGCTGGGCGGCCTCGGGCACATGCGCGTGCAAAAAGTCGGCAGCGGGCTGCTGGCCGCGCTCGCCGATGGCGTGCACGAGCGGCACGACCGTGGCCTTGACCTCGTCGCAAAACGCGTCGAAGCTCTTGGCAGAAAGACCACGCTCGTACTGGTCGAGCCAAACGTCGTATGGGTCGCGCTGGGGGTCCATGAGCTCTGCCTGATGCTTAAGTTGGGCGACGATCTTGTCCACATAGGGCTCAAAGCTCGCCCAGTCATTGGCCGTCTTGGCCTTGTGCCACACGGCATCGGCCTCGCAGGTGAGCCTGGTCCAGGCCTCGGCCTCCTCGGTGGGGATGACGCTTGCCTCGCGCTGGTCGCGACCGAGCACACGGATCTCGTCGAGCAGCTGCGGGTCGTCGATTTTGCCGCCGGCGACGGTCTCGCGCGCTAACGAGCGTACGAGCTCAACAGACTTCTCGCAGGTCAGTAGCTTGTGATGTTCGCCGGCAAGCGTGCCCATGGCGTCGGCACGGGCGGCAGCGCCGTTGGCAGGAGCAATCGTCGCTCCATCGAACTCGGCAATCTTGAGCAGGTACTCGCGAGTCCACAGCTTGCCCTCGAGTTTGCGGAACTTTTTGACAGCCTTGTCGACTTTAGCGGCCTTGACGCCCTTGGCGGCCTTTGCCACGGCTGCCTTGGCCTTCTTATCGAGTTTCTTTCCCATACCGTATCCTTAATCTCGCAGGCCGAGCGTCGCAAGCGGGTGCGCGGCCAGTTTGCACAGCTACCTGCCTTGTACCCAGCGCGAACAAAACGGAACGCGGCGATGCGCTCGCGAAATGTGTTATCCTATAGCCCAATGCGTTGACGGAGAGGGTTTTGCCCGCCGCGTCGCCGGCAAGAGAGGGAAGGTCATGGGCTGCAAGCCTTCCTGCGGTGGCAAGGGCCAAGCGTTCACTCCCGAGCAGCGACCTCAACGGGCACGCGGCCGGCGGCAGCGAGGCCCCAGTAGGGAAGCCGTGAGCCTCGCGATAAGGGGCGCAGAGTGGGCGCGGCGGGCCAGACATCCGCCGGGTCAAACAAGGTGGTACCGCGGAATTTAACCGTCCTTGGGCAATGCACATGCCCGAGGGCGGTTTTTTGTTACCGAACCGGGCCGCGTTTTCGCAGCGCCAAGTGGCATCGGTCGCCCCGGCAAGCGAATGCGCGAGAGACGAAAGGGAAGACATGAGTCTGATTGATGATCTGGTCAAACTCGAGGAAGAGGCCAAGGAGCTCGTTGCAGGCGCCGACGACGCCGCCAAGCTCGAGGCTGCGCGCGTTGAGCTGCTCGGTCGTAAGGGCCGCATCACCGGCCTGATGCGCATGATGGGCAAGCTCGCCCCCGAGGATCGTCCCGTGATGGGCAAGCGCGCCAACGAGATGCGCCAGCTGATCGAGGGCATGCTCGACGAGCGCACCACCGAGATGAAGGCTGCCGCCCTCAAGCGCGCGCTCGAGCACGATGCCGTCGACATCACGCTGCCGGGCATCCGTCCGCAGATCGGCCACCAACACCTGATCAAGCAGATCATCGAGGAGGCCGAGGACATCTTCTGCGGCATCGGCTACACCGTCGAGTCCGGCCCCATGGTCGACACCTCCTACTACAACTTCACCGCGCTCAACGCCCCCATGGATCACCCGAGCCGTTCGGCTCGCGATACCTTCTACGTGGTCGACAACAACCCCGGCAGCGTCGCGCACCCCGAGGCTCATGCCCACGGCGAGTCCGACGTGCTGCTGCGCACCCAGACCTCGGGCGTGCAAATCCACACCATGGAGTCGCAAAAGCCGCCCATCTACATGATCTGCCCGGGCACCGTCTATCGTCCCGACACGGCCGACGCCTGCCACCTGCCGCAGTTCAACCAGATCGAAGGCCTGGTCGTCGACGAGGGCATCACCTTTGGCGATCTTAAGGGCACGCTCGACTACTTTGTTAAGTGCATGTTTGGCGAGGACCGCAAGACGCGTTACCGCCCGCACTTCTTCCCCTTCACCGAGCCTTCCTGCGAGGTGGACGTAAGCTGCCACGTCTGCGGCGGCAAGGGCTGCAACTTCTGCAAGCACAGCGGCTGGATCGAGATCCTGGGCTGCGGCATGGTCGACCCCAACGTCCTGATCAACTGCGGCATCGACCCCGAGAAGTACACCGGCTTCGCCTTTGGTATTGGCGCCGAGCGCGTCGCGGCACTGCGCTACGATCTGCCCGACCTGCGCACGTTGATGACTGGTGACATGAGGTTCTTGAACCAGTTCTAGAACGCTTTCTTCTTAGTTGCAGTTTCCGGCTCAAAGCCGCATTTATGAAAGGAGACCAGTTAGATGCGCGTTTCTTACGACTGGCTCAAGACCATGATCGATATTCCGGAGGATCCCAAGACCCTTTCGGACGAATATATCCGTACCGGCACCGAGGTCGAGGCGATCGACACCGTGGGCGAGTCCTTCGACCACGTGGTGACCGCCAAGGTACTCACCAAGACCCCGCACCCCGATAGCGACCACATGTATGTGTGCTCGGTCGACGTGGGCGACAAGAACCTCGACCCCGACGGTAATCCCGCTCCGCTGCAGATCGTCTGCGGCGCGCAGAACTTCGAGGCCGGCGACCACATCGTCACGGCCATGATCGGCGCAGTTCTGCCCGGCGACGTCAAGATCAAGAAGAGCAAGCTTCGCGGCGTCGTGTCCATGGGCATGAACTGCTCCGCGCGCGAGCTCGGTCTGGGCGGCGACCACTCCGGCATTATGATCCTGCCCGAGGATACGCCCTGCGGCATGCCGTTTGCCGAGTATGTGGGCTCGAGCGACACCGTGCTCGACTGCGAGATTACGCCCAACCGCCCCGACTGCCTGTCCATGATCGGCATGGCCCGCGAGACCGGCGCCATCTTCGACCGCGATTTCCACGTTGAGCTGCCCGCCATCAAGGCCGAGACCGGCCGCGCGACCGACGACGAGCTTTCCGTCGAGATTGCCGACGAGGGCCTGTGCGACCGCTACGTTGCCCGCATCGTGCGCAACGTCAAGGTCGGCCCGTCGCCCGACTGGATGGTCAAGCGCCTTAACGCCCTGGGCGTGCGCCCGCACAACAACATCGTCGACATCACCAACTATGTGATGATGCTCACCGGTCAGCCGCTGCACGCCTTTGACCTGGACACCTTTGCCGCGCGCGATGGCCACCGTCGTGTGGTGGTTCGCGCCGCCAAGCAGGACGAGAAGTTCACGACGCTCGACGGCGAGGAGCGCGTGCTCGACGCCGGCATGGGCCTCATCACCGACGGCGAGCGTCCCGTGGCGCTGGCCGGTGTCATGGGCGGCATGGATTCCGAGATCGAGGACGATACCGTTGACGTGATGGTCGAGAGCGCCTGCTTCAACGCCGGCCGCACCTCGCACACCAGCCGTGACCTATCGCTGATCTCCGACGCCTCCATCCGCTTTGAGCGCCAGGTCGACGAGACCGGCTGCGTGGACGTCGCCAATGTGACGTGCGCGCTCATCGAGGAGATCGCCGGCGGCGAGGTCGCCCCCGGCTATGTGGACGTGTTCCCCGCGCCCAAGACCATCGACAGCATTAAGCTGCGTTTGGCCCGCGTGCACGCCATCTGCGGCGCCGACATCGAGCCCGACTTTATCGAGCGCTCGCTTACCCGCCTGGGCTGCACCGTCGAGCGCGACGGTGAGGACTTTATGGTCACGCCGCCGAGCTTCCGTCCCGACCTGCCGCGCGAGATCGATCTGATCGAGGAGGTCCTGCGCCTATGGGGCATGGGTCGCGTCACGGCGACCATTCCGGCTGCCAAGAACCATATCGGCGGTCTGACGCGCGAGCAGAAGCTTACCCGCAAGGTCGGCGAGATCCTGCGCGCCTGCGGCCTCAACGAGACCACGACTTTTGGCTTTGCTGCCCCGGGCGACCTGGAGAAGATCGGCATGTCCACCGAAGGCCGCGGCTGCCCCGTGGTGCTCATGAACCCGTTGGTCGCCGAGCAGACCGAGATGCGCCGCTCGCTGCTGCCGGGCTTACTGCAGTCCGTTGCCTATAACGAGGCCCACGGCACGCCCAACGTGCACCTGTACGAGGTCGGCAGTCTGTTCCACGGTCGCGAGAATGCCAGCCTGCCCAAGGAGACCAAGTCCGTCGCGGGCGTGCTCTCGGGCCAGTGGAGCGAGCAGTCCTGGAACATGAAGTACCGCAAGCTGCGTTTCTTCTTTGGCAAGGGCATCGTCGAGGAGCTGCTCGCCCAGCTGCGCATTGAGAAGGTTCGCTTCCGTCCCGTCGAGGGCGAGAGCTATGCCTTCCTGCAGCCGGGTCGTGCTGCCGAGGTGCTCTCGGGCGGTACCGTGCTGGGCTGGGTCGGCGAGATTCACCCCGAGGCGCGCGAGGCCTGCGGCATCGATGAGGTCGTCGTTGCCTTTGAGCTCGATCTGGACAAGCTGATCAAGGGCGCCCGCAATCAGGAGAACTACCGCGAGTTCTCGCAGTACCCTGCCGTTGAGCACGACCTTGCTATCGTGGTCGACAACACTGTGACCTGCGAGGATCTTGAGCGTCGTATTACGAGTGCCGGCGGCAAACTGCTCGAGGACGTGCGCCTGTTCGACGTCTACCGCGATCCCATCCGCATCGGAGCGGGCAAGAAGTCCATGGCCTTCGCACTTACGTATCGCTCCGACGACCACACGCTCACCAGCGAAGAGGTCGAGAAGGCGCACCAGAAGATCGTCACCAAGGTGTGCAAGGGCGTAAACGGCGAGGTCCGCGGCTAGGGCTTGCGCTGGGGTATAGGTCAGCGGTGGTTGCCGCCGAGTCCTACACGACTGCTGTTCTCGGTATAAGGCACCGTTGAGCCTGCATATATGACACGCGCATTACATAACGGCGTGCTGCTTTGTCGGCAGTGCGCCGTTTTGCTATGATAGCCCGCGGCGTGTTACGAATCTGACATTACGTAACACTGGAAAGGTGATTCAAACGGCGTTGCAATTCCGTGCGCCGACAACCGGGAGGCGTACATGCACATTCCAGATAATTATCTGTCCCCGCAGACCGATGCCGTTATGGCGGTGGCGATGGTGCCCGTTTGGATCCACTGCATCAAAAAGGTGCGCGCCACGCTCGATCGCGAGCACATGGCTTTCCTGGGCATCTGCGCCGCGTTCTCCTTCCTGCTTATGATGTTCAATGTGCCGCTGCCCGGCGGCACCACGGGTCACGCCGTCGGCGGCGCGCTCATCGCGCTGTTGCTGGGTCCCGAGGCCGCGGCCATTGCGGTCTCGGTCGCGCTGGCACTGCAGGCGCTGCTGTTTGGCGACGGCGGCATCCTGTCCTTTGGCGCCAACTGCTTTAACATGGCCTTCGTGTTGCCGTTTGCCGCTGCTATCGTGTTTCGCGCGCTCAACAGCCGTTTGCACGACAAGAGCTGGGGCACCTCGGTTTCGGCCATCGTAAGCGGCTGGGTCGGCCTGTGCCTAGCGGCCCTGTGCGCGGCAATCGAGTTCGGTATTCAGCCGATGCTCTTTACCAACGCTTCGGGCGCTCCGCTGTACTGCCCCTTCCCGCTGTCCGTGGCTATTCCGGCCATGTTGATTCCGCATATGCTGGTTGCCGGCGTGGTCGAGGGCGTGGCGACTGCCGCGATCTACGGCTTTATCAAGAAGACGGCGCCGAGCGTTATCGTCGGCCCCGAAGCCGCCGATGGACAGCTCGCCGGCGATGGTACTGCCAAGAAGACTTCCCTGGTCCCCATGCTCATCTTGGTTGCCGTGCTTGTCGTGGCTACGCCGCTCGGCTTGCTTGCCACAGGTGACGCATGGGGCGAGTGGGACGCCGAGGGCGCCGCGACCGCCGTTCAGGAGGCTGGTGACGACAGTCTGCAGGCTTCGGTCGGCCTCGATGCCCCGACCTTTGCCGACGCTCTGCCTACGGGTGATTACCTGCAGGCCTATTCCGAGGAGCAGGGTCTTGGCTTTGCCGGTCAGGCTGCCATGTATATCCTGTCCGGCGTGATTGGCGTGGCGGTGCTCACCATCGCATTCCGCCTGGTCTCGCTGACGGTCAAGGAAAGCGGTGCTCATGGCAATAGCCGAGCTGCCTAGCTGGCTTGCGGTCGAGCAGCGATACGAGCCCGTGGGGGCTCGGCATCGTGTGATGCAAAAGAATGTCCTGCACCTGGCGAGCCTGCTTGAGCGGGTTCGCTTGGGTGGAGGCGCGCACGAGGGCGGGTCGATGGTCGACCGCGCCCTTTCTTGCGTTTCGGCTCCGGTGCGCCTGGTGGGGATGTTCGTCTGCGTTCTGTGCGTGTGTCTGACGCAGAGCCCGTTGTACCTCATGTTGATGGCGGCTATCGCGCTGGTGCTGGTCGCGGTGCGCCCCGCACGCGGGCTGCGTGCGACCATTGTACCGGCGCTCGGCGCCACGGGGCTTGCGGTGGTTCTGGCGTTGCCTGCCCTGCTGCTGGGCGCGTCTGCCACGGGCGCCATGCTCAAGATCGCGCTCAAGACCTTCATTAATGTGT
>CABUVH010000009.1 GCA_902494935.1 uncultured Collinsella sp. | reverse complement strand
GTCTATCCTGCGACGCCTCGATTCTTGCGGCGGCAGATACCTAATCCCCTACGCCTGGCGGTAATGATCGAAGAAGTCGGCGAGGTCTTCGAGCGACTCTTTGAGTACTTCCATGCGCGGCAGGTACACGATACGGAAGTGGTCGGGCTCAGCCCAGTTGAAGCCGCCGCCACGCGTGATCAGGATCTTCTTCTCGTGCAGCAGGTCAAGGGCGAACTGCTCGTCATCGGTGATGTTGAACTTCTTAACATCCATCTTGGGGAAGATGTAGAACGCCGCGCGCGGCTTGACCACCGAGATGCCGTCGATCTTGTTGAGCGCCTCATACACAAAGTTGCGCTGCTCGTAGACGCGACCGCCGGGGCGAATGTAGTCGTTGACCGACTGATGGCCACCGAGCGCCGTCTGGACGATCGACTGGGCCGGCACGTTGGAGCACAGGCGCATGTTGGAGAGCATGTTGATGCCCATGATGAAGTCGCTCATGCAGCGCTGGTTGCCCGAAAGCACCATCCAGCCAATACGATAGCCCGCAATCATGTGCGACTTGGAAAGGCCGCTAAAGGTGACGCAGGGCAGATCGGGAGCAAGCGAGGCAATCGAGACGTGCTCGTAGCCGTCCATGCACAGACGGTCGTAGATCTCATCGGCAAAGATCATGAGCTGGTGTCTGCGCGCAACCTCGACGATGCCCTCGAGCACCTCGCGCGGGTAGACCGAGCCCGTGGGGTTGTTGGGGTTGATGATGACGAGGGCTTTGGTCGCGCTCGTGATCTTGGACTCCATATCCTCCAAGTCGGGATACCAATCCGCCTGCTCATCACACAGATAATGTACGGGATGACCGCCGGCAAGGGTTGCGCACGCCGTCCAGAGCGGATAGTCGGGGCTGGGGATCAGGATCTCATCGCCGTTGTCGAGCAGCGCGTTCATCGAAAGCTGAATGAGCTCGGACACGCCGTTGCCCGTGTAGATGTGCTCCATCTGAACGTTGGGCAGGCCTTTGATCTGCGAGTACTGCATGATTGCCTTGCGCGCGGAGAACAGGCCACGCGAGTTGGAATAGCCTTCGCAGTCGGGCAGCTGCTGGCGCATGTCCTTGATGACCTCGTCGGGCGTGCGGAAACCGAAGGGCGCGGGGTTGCCGATGTTGAGCTTGAGAATACGCTCGCCCTCGTCCTCCATACGGGCAGCTTCGTCGACGACGGGGCCGCGCACGTCATACAGGACATTATCGAGCTTGGTGGATTTAGAAAAAGTACGCATGGTGGTGCTCCTTGGAATTTGAGCTGAGGGATGGGGTTCGGGCTTGGAATCGTTGCGGGGTGATGATGCCTCGCCTTGATCGGCGTCGCCGGCAAGCAGCCAGGTAACATCGACCTCCAAAATACGGGCGAGCAGCTCAGCCACGTCGCGCCGCGGGATCGTCTTGCCGCTCACATATTGGCTCATCTGACTCTTGCCGAGTTTTTTGCCGAGCATCTCCGATGCGCGGATTACGTCCGACTGGCGAACGTCGCGATCGGACATAGCCTGTCGCAGGCGATCGCTAAACGTCTCTTGGGCCACTAGAACCTCCTTGCTGGCAAAGTTCAATTTATAGAACACGAATTGAACCTGAGTTCAATTTAGGCAGCAGTATAGCGCGGCGCAATATCCGGAAGTTCAATTTCATAAGAAAATATACCGGACTCCGAGATTTGCCCAAAGCGGACAAAGACGTGTACACGTTTAGAGATATTCAAGGAAACGAGCCGCCGCAAGCGAAACGTCGGCGGTGCGGTATATCGCGTTGATCTGCCGATGAGGATGTCCCTCGAGCGGGCGCACGGCAACATCGAACTGGCAGCGGCGCAAGATGAGCGCCGGAAGAATGCTCACGCCCAGGCCGTCCTCGACCATAGCCATAATCGCATAATCATCCCAGGTCGACAGCTTAGAGCGCACCGCCAGACCCGCGCGACGAAACAGCGGCGTAATCTCGTCGTCGCTACCGCGTTCCAGCAGAATAAACTGCTCGTTGGCCAAATCGGCAAGAGAGACGACCTCCGCCGCGGCAAGCGAGGAGTCCGCTGGCACCACGGCCATCAGCTCGTCTTGCACCAACGGCCGCGACGCCATGCCGGCGCCGCGTGGTTCGCGCGGAATAAAGCCCAGGTCGCAGCGGCCTTCCGCCACCCATTGCTCAATCTCGGAGTAATCACCCATCAGCAGCTCGTAATCGATGTCCGGGTGATCGGCGCGAAAGTGCGCAATCACCGGCGGCGGCACGTGGGTCGCCACACTCGAAAACGTACCGATGCAGATTTTTCCGCGCATGAGCCCACGCATCTCATCCACCCGTCGCTGCAAGCGAGTGAATTCCTCACAGAGCGCCTCGACCGCCGGCATAACTTGCCGCCCGTCGGCAGAAAGCACTACGCCCTCGCGGCTTCTATCGAGAACTTTAAAGCCCCAGTCGGCCTCAAGATCGGCCACCATACGGCTCACGCCCGACTGCGAATAGCTCAGCCGCTCGGCGGCGCGCGTAAAACTGCCGGCGCGCACGGTCTCGAGCAGCACCTGCATCTTTTGAACATTCGTTTCCACGGCAACCCTCCACCTATGCATGAGCTTTTGTCATGCTATCTATGCATTATATTCGCTTTTCTTCTAAAGCCAGTTCACCCATAGTGAACATGCTCGGATATAGAGGGGATGTCAGCGTATGAACAACGGACTGTTTACGTACTTAGCAGCATTGCTGTTGTTTGGCTCCAACGGCATCATCGCCGCCGCCATCGCGCTCCCGAGCTCCGATATCGTGCTCCTGCGCACGTTTTTGGGCGCGCTCTCGCTTGTCACCATCCTCGCCATCACCCAACGCCATAAGTTGCAGGCACCATCTCGCCCCCGCGAAGCCGCAGCCCTCCTCCTCTCGGGAGCCGCGCTGGGCGCCAGCTGGATTTTTCTGTTCCGAGCCTACCAGACGATCGGCGTCGGCGTTTCCTCGCTGCTGTACTACTGCGGCCCCATCATCGTCATGGCCCTCTCCCCGCTCATCTTTGGCGAAAAACTGACCGGCGGCAAAATCGCCGGGTTTATCGCCGTCGCCTGCGGCGCTTTTCTCATTGCAGCGCAAGGTCTAGGCGGCAATATGCCCATTGCGGGTATCGCCTGCGGCATCGCCTCGGCATTTTGCTATGCGCTGATGGTCATCGCCAGCAAGGGTGCGCCACACATCGAAGGCCTCGAAAACTCCACGCTCCAGGTGAGCGCCGCCTTTGTGACCGCGCTGGTCCTCACGCTCATCACGCAGGGCGCCCCCTCATTCCTGTCCGTCGGCGTCGCCGCCAGTATTGATTGGCGCGCCGTCGTCATGCTCGGCGTCGTCAACACCGGCATTGGCTGCCTGCTCTACTTTAGTGCTGTCGCTAAGCTGCCCGTCCAGACTGTCGCGGTCGTCGGCTACCTCGAGCCGCTTTCGGCCGTCGTGTTCTCGACCGTCCTTTTAGGTGAAGCCATAACACCGGTCCGCCTGCTGGGCGCCGCGCTTATCATCGGCGGCGCGATTTTTTGCGAACTCGCCGGCAAACGCGCAAACGCCAAGGCTGGCATCGCCCAGACAGCACGTGCTTAAAAGCCCCTGCTTTGAAATGCTACCTGCGTAGATAAATAATCCCCAGCTGAGGATTATTGTCTAAAATAACCCGATGTGCCAAACTGCTCTTGTATGTATAAAGACGGCATAAAGTTTTTTGTCCTAGACAGATAACCGGATGTCTAAGGGAGTCCTCGTGGCACACAACAAACTGGAGGCAAACCTCCAAGGCCAGCATGGGCAGGGCGGGCACGGAGCCATTCCCCTCTCCGCTGGCATGCTGCTCGTAACGCTCGGCGTCGTCTATGGCGACATCGGCACGAGCCCCATGTACACCATGAAATCAATCGTCGCCAACAACGGCGGCATCGGTACCGTCAGCGAAGACATGATCTTGGGAGCGCTTTCGCTTGTCATCTGGACCATGACGCTCGTGACCACGGTCAAGTACGTGGTTATCGCCATGAAGGCCGATAACCACAACGAGGGCGGCATCTTCGCCCTGTTTAGCTTGGTGCGCAAAGTGGCGCCGTGGCTGATTCTTCCCGCCATGATCGGCGGCGCGGCGCTGCTCGCTGACGGCATCCTCACCCCCGCCGTCACGGTTACCACGGCCATCGAGGGCCTGCGCACTATCGAGTGGGGCCATGCGCTTTTGGGTGACGGCCAGACCAACGTCATCATCATCACCATCATCATTATCTGCGGCCTGTTTGCCATGCAGCGCGCCGGTACCTCGTCGATCGGCAAGCTGTTCGGCCCGCTCATGACGCTGTGGTTCCTGTTCCTGGCAGGCGCCGGCCTGTTCAACATGCTCGGCAACCTGTCCATCTTGCGCGCGCTCAACCCCATCCGCGGCATCATGTTCCTGTTCTCGCCCATCAACCACTCGGGCATTATGGTGCTCGGCTTTGTCTTTCTGTCGACGACCGGCGCCGAGGCCCTCTACTCGGACATGGGCCACGTTGGCAAGGCAAACATCTATGCATCCTGGCCGTTTGTTAAGGCGGCCCTTATCCTCAACTATCTGGGTCAAGGCGCTTGGCTGCTCGCCAATAACTCCAACCCCCAGATGCTCGCGATGGATATCGTCAACCCGTTCTATATGATGCTTCCCGAGCCCCTGCGCCCCTTTGCCATCGTGCTTTCGGCCGTGGCGGCCATCATCGCCTCGCAGGCGCTCATTACCGGCTCATTCTCGTTGGTTTCGGAGGCAACGCGCCTCAACCTTATGCCGCACCTGCGCATCCACTACCCCAGCGACACCAAGGGCCAGCTTTATATTCCACTCGTCAACAACATCATGTGGGTCGGCTGCATCTTCATCGTGCTGCTGTTCCAAAACTCCGAGCGCATGGAGAGCGCCTATGGCCTCGCCATTACCGTGACCATGCTTATGACCACGACGCTTTTGACGAGCTATATCGTCGGCATTCTCAAGCACAGACTGGGCGCCTGCGTCTTCGCCCTGCTTTTTGGCGCCATCGAGCTCTGCTTCTTTGCCTCGTGCCTCACTATGTTCTTTGACGGCGGCTATGTGATGATCTTCTTGGCCTCGCTGCTGTTTGGCCTTATGTACGTGTGGCGTCGCGGTACCGCCATCGAGCGCACGCAAACGATCCTGCTGCCCGTCTCCAAGTACATCGATCAGCTCAACCGTCTGCGTAACGACGAGACCTACCCCGTGCTCGCCGACAATCTGGTGTTCCTTACCAACAGCCCCGACCCGCTCACACTCGACCGCGACGTGCTCTATTCCATCCTGGACAAGCACCCCAAGCGCGCCAAGGCATATTGGTTCATCAACGTGCACGTTACCGGCGAACCCTATACGCACGAGTATTCCGTCGAGACCTTTGGCACAGACTTTTTGTTCCGCGTGCGCCTGGACCTGGGCTTTAAGGTCAACCAGCGCGTCAACGCCTATCTGCGTCAGATCGTCGGCGACTTGATGGCATCGGGCGAGCTGCCGCCGCAACATCACACCTACTCCATCTACGAGACGCGCGGCAACGTAGGTGACTTCCGCTTTTGCATGCTGCGCAAGATGCTTGCCCCCGAAACGGACATCAACCGCAATGACCACCGCGTGATGGCCATCAAGTACGCCGTCCGCCGCGCCTGCGGAAGCCCGGCACGCTGGTACGGTCTCGAGAACTCGGCCATCATCATTGAGTACGTACCGCTCTTTGCCCGCATGCGCCCGGCCGTCAAACTTGTGCGCACCCAGGTGCCGCTCGAGGTTCAGATCGAAGAGGCCGAGGAAATGGAGGTCGACATCTTCTCGGACGACTTGGTCAACGGCAACGAGGCCGGCAAGAGCATGAACGTCGATCCCACCGAGCTGCTCGAGAGCGTCGCCGATACGCCCGAACAGCAACTCGACGGACTCGAGAGCACCCAGTTCAACGACGCCAACTTCTAACACGCCACCAGCCATTGACGACAACGGCCCCGCATCTCATAAGAAGTGCGAGGCCGTTTTATGTCGCAACGGACCAGTGAGCTACGAACGACGCGGCTCGGGAACCACAAGCCTATCGGGGCTCGCGCCCTCGGCATCCATCAGGCTCACGTAGCGAATCGACGGATCCCCATACATCGCGTAGTAATAATTGCCCGTGCGCGCGCTAAAGCATCCGGTATAGATAGTCTTCTCGAACTTGCCATCGCCCATCCTGGACGCCCCCTCAATCATCACCACGCCCTCGAGTGAACGGAACATGCGGACGACGTTTTCGGTCTCGCTCTCCTTTTGCGGGTAATTGGCATTGAGGTACGCCGCCTTTACAAAACGGCTCGGCGAATAGCAGTCACCCGGAATACCGCGCATGCCGGCACCCGCGCCATAGGGCTTGAGCTCGGCGCCACGCCATGTCGCCGTCTGCGGAAAATCGCTTGTGGCCGTGATATAGGTGCGCAGGTTTTCCATGTGCCACGGGAAGGTGGGCTGATTGGCAAGGGTGTCGACCGGATCGTCGTATACATGCAGGCCGTCAGCCATCATCTCGACCACGATGCTGCGCTGGCTGTCGCCGATAATCCAATGGAGCAGCGACACGCCCAGCCCCTCTCCTGCAGATTTGGCAACAATCACCGTATCGCGCAGCGCGGCCTCGACCTCGTCGACCGTCGAGAACGTCGACGCCACCCACAGGGGAAACTCATAGGCCGCGATATTGGTCTTTCCATCAACCGGGCCCTCGGCATACTCGGCATAGCCGGGAAAGTTGAGCCCCGCCACGGCGAGGCCCGCATCGTTGCCGCAATCGAAGAACATAGGGTAGTTCCTGTAATCGATGCACATACCGATCACCGCGCGTGCCGCTGTCGCGTCGTCGATAAACGAATACGGAATGTGAAACCCGCGCGGCATCACGCGAACCTGTTGGCCGTAGTCAAAGCTCCAGTCGAGGTTGCGGCCCAGATACATGTGGCCAGAATTATCGGTAAATCGAATACTCGTACACATAGCGCCTCCTAGCCATACGTCCTTGCTAAGCTCATTGTCTCCAAACAAAAAGGCGCTAAACACAAAAGCCCGGACATGACAACAATGTCACGCCCGGACTATTCAATCAGGATAAACTCAACCAAGTTAACCCCGCAGGTCGTCTAAGGGGTCAAAGTGCCGCAGATTGCCACGAAAGAGGAGCGAAGCGTACTTAAGGTACGCGAGCGACGATTGAGCGGCAAGGTGCGGTGCTTTGGTCCCCTTAGACCAACTTTCCAAGACAGTGATCAATCATGTGTTGAATCATTTGAGCCTCGAAGCCGACGAAGCCCTGCTTGCGCTCGCGCATCTTGCCGTCTACGATCACGTCATAAGCGACCTTGCACTTGATGTAGCGCGTGGACTTGGTGATCTCGTCGTGCGTCAGGCAGCTCTCCTCCATCTTGCTGGCGCCCAGGCCAAACACCAGACGGGGGTTGTAGAGCACGTGGGGCTCGCCGGCGTCGTCCAGGTAGACGCAGACCTTCTTGGTAACGCCAATCTGGTTGGCGGCAAGGCAGCCGGCGTCCTCGAGCGACTTGATGGTATCGATCAGGTCCTGTGCGACCGACTCGTCCTCGACAGTCGCAACCTCGCAACGCTGGGACAGGATAGCCTCGTCGTGGCAGAGCTCTTTAATCATACGTTCCTCCATAGGGGTCGTTGTAACTGCTTAAGTATACGGTACCCACACATTTTCATGCGAAAAATACCGTCCGTCTGCTACAAAGCGCCGAACATCAACATGCGAGGAACAACAGCGTCGTAAAGGGGCTATAGTGAGAACGTTCGTGTCAATCGGCCTAAACTCGGGGCCGAACAAGGAAAGGGTATGCATGGACGAACTTTTTCACGTCAGTGAGCGCAAGTCCACAATCGGGACCGAACTTCGCGCTGGACTGACAACGTTCCTGGCAATGGCCTACATCATTGCCGTCAACCCCGCGGTGCTCTCGGGCGCCGGCATCGATGCGGGAGCGCTCGCCTGCGCCACCTGCCTGGGCGCCGGCATCATGACCATCTGCATGGGTATCTTCGCCAACCGCCCGCTCGCCTGCGCGTCGGGCCTGGGCATCAACGCCATGATCGCGGGCATCGCCACCACCATGTGCGGCGGCGACTGGCACGTTGCCATGAGCGTTATCTTCCTCGAGGGTATCGTCATCTTGCTGCTCGTCCTGTGCGGCCTGCGCGAGGCCATTATGGACGCCATCCCCGTGGTCCTGCGCCACGCCATCTCGGTTGGCTTGGGCCTGTTCATCGCCATGATCGGCCTGTGCGACGCCGGCATTATCACCGCTGGCGCCGGTACGCTCGTCGGCCTGGGCGACATCGCCTCCCCCACCTTTATCGTCGGCATCATCTCCATCATCGTGACGGTTGCCCTGGCTTCCCGCAACGTGCCGGGCTCGCTGCTCATCGGCATCATCGTCGCCGTTATCGCCGGTATCCCGCTGGGCGTCACCCATGCGCCCGAGGGTCTCATCGCACCGCTCGACTTCTCGACCTTTGGCGCCCCGTTTGCCTGCACCGCCGATGGCAACATGGCCATCGTGAAGGTTCTGACCGACCCGATGCTGCTCGTCGTTGCCTTCTCGCTGCTCATGAGCGACTTCTTCGACACCATGGGCACCGCGATGGCCGTCGCCAAGCAGGGCGAGTTCTTGACCGAGGACGGCAATGTCGAGGACATCCGCCCCATCCTGGTCGTCGACTCCGTGGCCGCTGCTGCCGGTGGCTTTATGGGCGTCTCCTCCATCACCACCTTCGTCGAGTCCACCTCTGGCGCTGCCGACGGTGGCCGCACGGGCCTCACCTCCGTCACCACCGGCGTGCTGTTCATTCTCGCCGCGTTCTTCTCCCCCATCGTCACCATCGTTTCCAGTGCCGCCACCTGCGGTGCTCTGGTCTACGTCGGCTACCTCATGATGAGCGAGGCCTCCGAGATCGACTGGTCCGACGTGTCGCAGGGTTTCCCGGCGTTCATGATTGTCGCCGGCGTGCCCTTCACCTACTCCATCTCTGCCGGAATCGGCCTGGGCTTTATCGCCTACGTGATCGTCGCGCTCTTTAAGGGCGAGGCCTCCAAGATCAAGCCGCTCATGTGGATCGCAGCCCTTGCCTTCCTCGTCTACTTCTTTGTAGCGTAGCGGCAAAGCTGCCAAAGCAGAACACCAAAGCGCGGAGTCGCATCGAGCGGTTCCGCGCTTTTCTTTTAAAGCCAGGCAACGCACGGACGCGCGATGTATTGCTTCCCAAGTTTTGGACATTTTGCCCTCCAAACGGCACTACCGCCGGCTTCATCCTGCAGATATGCTGGGCGTAATCGCATAGGCCCTATGAGGATGGGAGTAACCATGGCCGCCTTGTTCACGACCCCCAAGCGCAATGACAAAACCTCTGGAGCCCATTTTGTCGAGCCCGACGTGCGCCGTCGCACGCTGCTCGCACACGGCAGCTGGCGCCGCGTGACGCGCCGCATCGTTGTAGGCGCCGTATGCGCGCTTACGGTGAGCTCGCTGCTCATGCCGAGCGTCTCGCTCGCGGCCGAGTGGGTCAACGTCGGCGGCACTCAGTACAACACTGCAGCAGGCGACGAGGCCGGCACCTGGGCCTGGGACGGCGCCGACGATATGAAGCTCAACGGCTATAACGGCGGCGCGATCGAGGCAGCGGGCAAGCTCAACGTGAGCTACGAGGGCGACAACATCGTCACTAACGGCGACGGCCGCGGCATCAAGGTTAAGGATGGCGCGAACGAGAACGCCGAGCTTAATATTCAGGGCGACGCGTCCAGCACGCTCAACGTGACATCTTCTCGTGACGCCATCACTTCCGTCGGCAGCATCAACATCGACGGCGCTGGCGCTGTCAACGCCACGAGCACCGAGCACGATGCCATCGATGCCGGGGGCGATGTCACCATCAAGGGCTCGGGAAACGTTAACGCCACGGGCGATTCGGATGGCATCAGGGCCGACGGCAACATCACGATCGACAACAGCGGAACCGTCACCGCCAAGGCCACCGAGGATCAGGGTATCGATGCTAACGAGAACCTCATCATAAAGGGCGGCGGCAAGGTAGAGGCAAGCTCTATCAAAGACAATGCGATTTGGGCCGACGGCAACATCGAGATCTCGGGTGGCAGCCAGGTCAAGGCAAGCTCCGAGGAAGACGCCGCCATCGACGGTAAAAACAGCCTCACGGTCACGAACGCTTCCCTCAACGCAAGTGGCGTTGGGTATGGCATCTATGTCTACAAGGGCATCACGTTCGATGGCGCAACCGTAACGGTCCGTGCAAGCGCAGGGAACGATGAAGCCAGCGCCCTCTTCACCGACGAGGACGACATCGTCATCAAGAACGGCTCGATCGTGGATGCGTTCGCAGAAGGCCAGTTCTCGACCGCAATCTCCACCAGAAACTACTACCCCAACGAAGCGGGTGGTCACATCTACATTAGTGACTCCGTTGTCAAGGCTATAGCCCGCTATGTCGAGTCCGGTAGCGACGGCCCCGATCACTACAGCAACGACCAAAGCGGCGCGGTCATTCCCGAGCATAGGGGCGTGAACATCGGCATCTTTGCCCGGACCAAGGAGGGCATCACGCCCGCGACCATCTCGATTGTCCGCAGTAAGGTCACAGCTGAGGGAGACACGGCGGCAATCTTCGCCCTTGCCGTGAGCGCGGACGGCGAGACAATCGGCACCATCGAGATCGAAGGCGCTCCCATCCAGACGCCCACAGGCGGCAAGATCATTGGCTATCGCAACAAGGAAGAACTCGATGACGGCATCTTCTACGTGGTGGGTCAAACCATCGGCACGGGCGACGCTGTGATCGACTCCCCCTATAACGAAGCTGTCGCCAAGAGCACGGTCATCGCGCCTCCCGAGGAGATCAAACCCGAGGAGAAGCCAGGCGAGACCAAGCCCGAGGGTTCCAAGTCCGAGGGCACGAAGACGACCAAGACCGTTGCAGTTGCAGCCACGGGAGCCAAGATCGCCGGCAAACTCGCAGCAACCGGCGACGCCTCGAGCGCAGCCATCGTGGCAGCCGCCCTTGCGGGAACAGCCGCCATCGCCGCGGGCGCCGTGGTGAGCCGCAAGCGCTCGTAAACACTTTTTCGCACGGGACGGGTGGATCGCGGCCCTTGCCTTCCTCGTCTACTTCTTCGTAGCGTAAGGGCAAGGCTGCAAAAGCTGAACAATAAAGCGCGGAGTCGCCATGCGGCCCCGCGCTTTTCTTTTAGCGCCGGTCCCTGCGCCGGCGTGCGGCCTATTTCTCCCCAATTTTGGCCATTTTGCCCTCCAAACGGCACTACCGCCGGCAACATCCAGCAGATACGCTGAATCTAGTCGTATAGGCCCTATGAGAACGGGAGCAACCATGGCAGCCTTGTTCACGACCCCCAAACGCAATGGCACTACCGCCGGAACCCATGTTGCCGAACCCGACGTTCGCCATCGCATAGGACTCGCGCACGGCAGCTGGCGCCGCGTGACGCGCCGCATCGTCGTGGGCGCCGTGTGCGCGCTCACGGTGAGCTCGCTGCTCATGCCGAGCGTCTCGCTCGCAGCGGAATGGGTCAAGGTCGGCGGCAACAAGTACAACACCGCGGCGAGCGACGAGGCCGGTACCTGGTCGTGGGACGGCGCCGACGACTTGAAGCTCAACAACTATAACGGCGGCGAGATCCAGGCCGCAGGCAAGCTCAACGTGAATTACTCGGGAACCAACATCGTCACTGCCGAATGGATCGAAAGCATCAACGTTTCTCATGGCACTAACGAGAATGCCGAGCTCAATATCCAAGGCGACGAGGGCGGCACGCTCAGCGTGACATCTACTGAGGACGCTATCCTCTCCACGGGTAATATCAACATCGACGGAGCCGGATCCGTCAACGCCACGAGCACTGGGTTTGATGCCATCAATGCCGGAGGTGATCTCGCTATCAAAGGTTCGGGCAACGTCAACGCCACGGGTGCATCGGATGGCATCAGGGCAAACGGCAATATCACGATTGACGACAGCGGAGCCGTCACCGCCAGGGCTACCAAGGACAAGGGTATTGGAGCCGACAAGAACCTCACCATCAAGGGTGGCGGGACGGTCGAGGCAAGCTCAGCCGATGGTGAGGCCCTTTGGAGCGGCGGCAATATCAACATCTCGGACGGCGGCCAGGTCAAGGCAAGCTCCGAGAAAGACGCTGCCGTCGAGGCCAAGGGCAGCCTCGCAGCCACAAACGCCTCCCTCAACGTAAACGGTGTTGAATATGGCGTCTATGCCCACAAGGGCATCACCCTCGATCATGCAAACGTGACGGTCCGTGCAAGTAAAGGCAGATACGGTGGCGCCAACGCCCTCTTCACCTACCAGGACGACATCGTCGTCAAGAACGGCTCCACCGTGGACGCGTTTGCGGAAGGCGAGGTTTCGGCTGCATTCTCCACCAGAAACGATCGACCCAACGAGAAGGGCGGCCACATCTACATCAGCGACTCCGTTGTCAAGGCCATAGCCCGCTATGTCGAGAACGGCGACGGCCCCATCCCCTACAGCGAAAACCAAGATGGCGAGACGAGGCGCGAACCCCAAGGCGAGAACATCGGCATCATCGCCCAGACCAGCGAGGGCGTCACACCCGCAGTCATCTCGATCATCCGCAGCAAGGTAACGGCCGAAGGAGATACAGCGGCAATCTTTGCCCGTGCCATGAGCGCTGACGGCAAGACAATCGGCACCATCAAGATTGAGAACGCCGCCATCCAGACGCCCGAAGGCGGCAAGATCATTGACTATCGCAAGCTCCGTGACGGCATCTACGAGGCAGGCCAAGCCATCGGCACGGGCGACGCCACGGTCGACTCCCTCTATATCAAAGCAGTCGCCAAAAGTACGACCATCGCACCTCCCGAGGTAGCCAAGCCGGAAGACCCCAAGCCCGACGAGACCAAGCCCGCAGAAAGCAAGCCCGCGGAGTCCAAGCAGAACCCCAAGCCTGAGGGCTCAAAGCCGACCAAGGCCGTTGCGGCTTCAACCACGAAAGCCAAGACTACCGGCGTGCTCGCGGCAACCGGCGACACCTCGGGTGCGGCCATCGTGGCAACCGTCCTTGCGGGAACAGCCGCTATCGCCGCAGGCACCATGGCGAGCCGTAAGCGTTCTTAGACGCCTCTGCGCACATGGCAGCTCCCGCGAAGGCCCCGAGCCCCAGCACCGTTTAACAACGCCACCGCCGAGCTCCCCTCCGGCGGTGGCGTTTTCCATATGCGTCCGCAGGGGATGCACGAGATTGTCTTTGGTCTAGCCCAACCGGCATACGCTGGCGTGCGACAATTGGGGCTGCCGATATCACAACACTGAGAGAAGCCCGTCATGGAAGCGCATCAAAAGCAGATAACCGTTTATTCGAATCATACGGAAAGCGCGCCTGTCATCTACCTTCCTGTGGTCGTGGGCGACGGCAGCGAGGTTTATAAGTGTTGCCGAGAGCTCGACTGTCCGCCATTCGCCCTCGTCACCATTGGCGGGCTCGATTGGAATCGCGAGCTGAGCCCCTGGGCATGCGACGGGACCGTACGCGATGCCGAGCCTTTCGGCGGCCAAGCTGCCGATTTTCTTGATGAGCTGCTGAATCAGATAATCCCCCAGGTCGAGTCGTCGCTTCCTCAGCCGCCCACCCGGCGCGGCATTGCCGGTTACTCGCTCGCGGGCCTCTTCGCACTCTGGTCCCTCTGGCAAACCGACGCCTTTGACCGCGCCGCGAGCGCATCGGGGTCGCTATGGTTTCCCGACTTTGTCGACCGTGCCAGCACGGCCCCTTTTGCCGGCAGCCCGCAAGCCGTCTACCTGTCACTCGGCAAAAAGGAAACCAAGACGCCCAACCGCATGATGCGGCATGTACTCGACGACACACGCGCGATGGAAGCGTTGCTCGTCGAGCGCGGCATTCCAACAACGCTGGAGCTCAACCCCGGCAATCACTTTGCCCAAACCGACTTACGCATGGCCCGCGGCATCCACTGGATACTGACACATTAAAAATGGTGCCCACACGCATATACGCATGGGCACCATATCTTGTTTTAGCTGAACGCAGCTGCTACTCAGCAGCCTCCTCAAGCTCGGAGACATCAAACTCAAAGTCGTTACCCGGCAGGATGGCGTTGAGCACAATGCCCACCAGTGAGCCCACGGCAATGCCGGACAGCGAAATCGTCACGCCGCCGAGCTCCAACACGATGGCGCCGGCGGTGCTGTACGCGATGCCGAGCGAAAGCACGAGCACCAGCGCGGCAACCAGCACGTTGCGGTTGTTCTGGAAATCGACCTGGTTCTCGATGAGGTTGCGGACGCCCACAGCGCTGATCATGCCGTAGAGCACGAGCGACACACCGCCGATCACACACGCCGGCATGGCCGCAATGACAGCCGCGAACTTGGGGCAGAACGAAAGCACGATGGCGCAACACGCGGCAATTCGAATTACGCGCGGGTCGAACACGCGCGTCAGGGCGAGCACGCCGGTGTTCTCACCATACGTAGTGTTGGCCGGAGCGCCAAAGAGCGAAGCCAGAATCGTGGCAAGGCCGTCGCCGAGCAGCGTGCGATGCAGACCGGGATCGGCAATGTAGTTGCACTCGCAAGTCGAACCGATAGCAGAGATATCGCCGATATGCTCGATCATGGTCGCGAAGGCCAGCGGCATGATGGTGATGATGGCCGTCGTGGCAAGACCGCTATCGAACTGCGGCCCAAAGAGTGCAAACACGGTGTTGTCCCACACGATGGGCAGACCGACCCACGGAGCGGCGGCAACGCCCGAGAAATCAACCTCGCCGAGCGCAGCCGCAACGGCATAGCTCACCACAACGCCCAGCAAAATCGGCACGATCTTGACCATGCCACGGCCCCAGATGTTGCAGATGACGATAACGGCAACGCCAATGACAGCCACAAGCCAGTTGGTCTGGCAGTTAGCAATAGCGGAACTTGCCAGGATCAAGCCGATGGAAATGACGATGGGGCCAGTCACCACCGGCGGAAAGAAACGCATGACACGCTTGGCGCCAAACGCGCGGAAGAGCGCCGCCAGCACCGGATAGAGCAGACCGGCACAAGCTACGCCCAGGCAGGCGTAGGGCAAAAGCTCGGTCTCGCCGTTGGGCGCGATTGCGGCATAACCGGCAATAAAGGCAAACGATGAGCCCAAAAATGCCGGCACCTTACCGCGCGACAGGAAGTGGAACAGCAGCGTGCCCAAGCCGGCAAACAAAAGCGTTGCCGATACCGAGAGGCCGGTGAGCACGGGCACCAGCACGGTGGCGCCAAACATGGCAAACAGGTGCTGTAGGCCGAGCAGAAACATGCGCGGGCGGCCGAGCGACGATGCGTCGTAGATGGCATCGCTGACGGTGGGCGTCGAGGACTGGGACATGGATGTCCTTTCGAATGGAAGGGCGATCAG
The DNA here is from genome assembly GCA_902494935.1 of uncultured Collinsella sp. Lineage (GTDB taxonomy): Bacteria > Actinomycetota > Coriobacteriia > Coriobacteriales > Coriobacteriaceae > Collinsella. The sequence goes on along the minus strand of CABUVH010000009.1, from coordinate 11,005 downwards.
GCATATCGGATAACCTGCCCGAACGATACGATCCGAACCATTGTACGCGATACACTATGCCTCGCACGCGCCGCCACCTGCAAACACTAGCGCTATTTCCAAACGCGCTCGGCAATGCGCTTGACCAGCGCGATCTTTGCCCATTGCTCATCCTCGGTCAGCTTGTTGCCAATCTCGCAGCTGGCAAAGCCGCACTGAGGCGACAGATACAGGTTCTCGAGCGGCACGTACTTTGCGGCTTCACGGATGCGCTCGACGATAACATCCTCGTTCTCGAGCTCTGCCGCCTTGGTGGTTACCAAGCCCAGCACGACCTTCTTGCCCGGGGCAACGTACTTGAGCGGCTCAAAACCGCCGGCGCGCGGCGTATCGAACTCCAGGTAAAATGCATCGACATCCTCGTTTGCGAACAGGTACGGCGCGATGGGGTCATAGCCGCCCTCGAAGGCATAGGTGGAGTGGTAGTTGCCGCGGCACACATGCGTGTTGATGACCAGATCGTCGGGCTTGTCCGCGATGGCGGCATTGTTGAGCGCCACGCCCAGCTCGCTTACCTTTTGCAGGTCGACCGGGCTCATGCCGGTTTTGGCGACAAAATCGGTGTCGCAGTAGATGCCCCAGGTGCAGTCATCAAACTGGATGTTGCGGCAGCCTGCTGCGTACAGGTCGGCGATCACCGTGCGATAAGCGGCTGCGATGGCGTCGGCAAGTTCCTCATCGGTCTTATAGACAGCGCGCAGGCTCTCCTGCTGGCCGTCGCAGCGGTCGAGCGTGACTTCGGAGAACGTCTGGATCGGCGCCGGAATGGTTTGCCGCGCGACCCGGCCCTCCCCCTCGAGCACCTTGACAAATTTAAAGTGTTCGACGAACGGATGGTTCTCGCCGCTAATGGGGCCGGTTACCACGGCGGTGTCGGCTGTGGTCTCCTCGTCGTGGAACATATAACCCGTACGCGAGGTACGGCGTTCAATGCCGTTAAGGCCCCACATAAAATCGAGGTGCCAGTAGCTGCGGCGAAACTCACCATCGGTGATGACCTGCAGGCCGGCGGCCTTCTGCTTTGCCACCAAATCGCGAATGGCATCGTCCTCGACGGCCTTAAGGCCGTCGTCATCAAGCGTGCCCGCGGCGTAGGCGGCACGGGCGTCCTTCACGGCCTGAGGACGAAGAAAACTGCCGACGATATCGGCGCGAAACGGCGCGTTCGGTTGAATCGAAGTGCTCATAGATATCTCCCTTTGAATTGGTTGCTTTACTGGGACAGAGTATGAGCGCTCCTATGGCCATCGTATAATATATGTTTATAACAGTTTGATATAGATGCTTCCTATATCAGTTTGGGCTGCCTTAAAGAGATTTGACCTGTGCAGAACGCAGCAGCCTAGATATGTTGGCGGATCGCGTCGATATAGGCCCGACCGTAGCGCGTGAGCGTCGTATTTTTGCGCGTGATGATGCCGATCTCCATGTACTCGTCCACATCGAGCGGAATGGAGATAATACCCGGCCCGTTGAGCTCGTGGCTGATCACGCCCGAACACACCGTGTAGCCGTTGAGGCCCATGGCCAGGTTGAACAGCGTCGCGCGATCGCGCACGCGGATGTTCTTGCGGCGCTCAAACGTCGAGGTCAGTTCCTCGGAATAGTAAAACGAGTTGTAGCTGCCCTGCTCGTAGGACAGGAAGGGATAGTCCTCCAGGTCCTCGAGCGTCACGCTGGAGCGGCCCGCCAGCGGATGGTCGGCGCACACAAAAACGTGCGGCGTGGCGCAGAAGAGCTCTTCGAACACGAGCTCGTTGGCCGCCAGCATGCGCTCGATGACCTCGCGATTGTGCTCGGACAAGTACAAGATGCCTAGTTCGCTTTTCATATGCGCGACGTCCTCGATAATCTCGTGAGTCTGCTCCTCGCGCAGGGTAAAGTCGTAGCGCGCGGCATCGAACTCACGGATCACATCGACAAACGCGTTGACGGCAAAGGAATAATGCTGGCAGCTCACACTAAAGTGCGGCACCTGCTCGGACTCGCCCTTGTACTTGCCTTCGAGCAGATCCGCCTGGTCGAGCACCTGGCGCGCGTAGCCCAAGAAGGTCTCGCCCTCCTCGGACACAATGACACCCTTGTTGGTGCGCTCAAAGATGTGCACACCCATCTCGTTTTCGAGATCGCGGATCGACGCAGTAATCGAAGGCTGCGACACAAAAAGCCGGCGCGAGGCCTCGGTGATGCTGCCGCATTCGGCAACTTTGACGACATACCTGAGCTGCTGAAGCTTCATAGCTTTCTCCCTAGACGTTCGTGACGTCGAAACCCGTCGCATCCATCTGACGCATAAACGGCGGCATCTCCCCCGTCGCGGCACAGGCGGCAATCTGATGCAGAGCCCCGGCAACCGCATCGTCTGCCGCAGCGCCGATATGCCAGCGCGCGGCAGCCGTGACAGCCTCGTTGGCATTGGCGACTGCAACGGAGTTGGGAACGGCATCGATCATGGGCAGATCGTTATCGGAATCACCGAACACGGCCACCTCGTCGGGCGTCAGGCTCAAAGCGCGCGCCAGCTCCAGCGCAGCGCAGCCCTTGTCCCAACCGGCCGGAAGGATGTCAAACAGGCGCACGCGGTTGTTGGGAAACACAAGCGAGAGCTCCGGCACCTCGGCGGCAACGCGCTCGCGTAGCTCCACGAGCTCCTCACGTGAACGGGCACTCCAAATATTCGCCTTAAACACCGGGGCATCATCGACAACAGGACGGCACGGGGCCTCTTCGCCCTTGAGCCACGCGTTGCCGCCCGACTCCATGGCGCGGCGTACGCGCTCGGGGTCGTTCGTCACGCAATAGGCATCGTTATCCCAAAAGTCATCACCCAGGCTGTAGACCTTCAGATACGTATCGTCGGTCTCTTGCTCGAGGTAATCGGCCAGACGCGTCAGGGCATCGTTGTCGGTCGCATGCGAGGCCACCGCCTCGCCGTCCACAAACATGACCTGGCCGTTGCAGAACGCGCCGGTCGAGAAGCACTCGACGCAATTGCGGAACATCCAGCCCATCGCGGACGGCTGGCGACCCGAAACCGGGCCAAAGTGCAGACCCGCCGCCTGCATGGCATGAATGCCCTCGATGGCGTAGTCGCTGGCGCCGTCATGCCCGGCTGGAATCAGCGTATCGTCCATATCGGTCAGCACAAGTTTAATCATAAGGCCCCCATTCGTATCGGTCCTACCTATTGTAACGACCTGCCAAAATAAACCTGTCCCTTTTTGGCAGGTGCGCTAGTATAGGGAACAACAGATTCGATGCGGGAGTGCCGGCGGTGCAAACCACAAGGCTGAGAGGGCATGGGGCCCAATCCTTTGAACCTGTCAGTTAATGCTGGCGTAGGGAGCATGCCGCCTTTACAGGGGCGCTGTCTATGCACAGCGCCCCTTTTCTATGCCAAGGAGGCATGTGCAGTGATTGATTCGGAACAGCTTAAGAAAAATGTGGTCAAGGCCGTGGAGGAGATTCGCGCCACCAATCCGATGGCCGGCTCCATCACCAACACGGTGACGATCGACTTTGTCGCCAATGCTCAGCTCGCCGTGGGCGGTTCGGCCGCCATGGTCTATCTGCCCGACGAGGGCGAGGCGCTCGTTGCCGGCGGCGGCGCTATCTATCTCAATATGGGCACGCTCTTCCCCATCTACGAGCAGACGATTCCCCGCGCGGCCAAGGCGGCACACGATGCTGGCAAGCCCTGGGTGCTCGATCCGGTTGGCCTGGGCATCGGTAGCCTGCGCACCCAGCTGGTAAACGAGCTCAAGCAGTGCAAGCCCGCCATCGTGCGCGGCAACGCCTCCGAGATTATCGCGCTCGCCGGCCTGTGGGGTCTTGAGGGCGAGGCAGCTGATCTGAGTCGCGTGCGCGGTGTCGATACCACCGACACGGTCGATGCCGCCCGCGACGCCGCCGTGGCGCTCGCCCGCTACACCGGCGGCGCCGTAGTGGTCTCGGGCGAAGTCGACCTGATCACCGACGGCACGACGGTGGCCAAGTCCCACGGCGGCAGCCCGCTCATGTCCAAGATCACCGGCTGCGGCTGCTCGCAGGGCGGCGTGCTGGCCGTGTACGCCTGTGCCGCCGACCCGTTTACGGCAGCCATCTGCGGCGCCGCCGTCTACAACGTTGCCGGCAAGCGTGCCGCCGCTGTCGCCGATGCCCCGGCAAGCTTTAAGGTCGCCTTTATCGACGAGCTCTACCGCGCGACCGCCCAGGACATCGCCGATAACCGACTCGAGCTCGAGGAGGCATAAGCCATGTCCGAGCCCGTAACCAATGCCGGCATGAACACGCTCGTCGCCGTGGCCATCGCCCCATGCGGCACCGGCGATGAGCTGTCCGCCGAGGTCGCCGAGGTCGTGCGCGTCATTCGCGAGAGCGGCCTTCCCAACCGCACCACCTCGATGTTCACCGAGATCGAGGGCGACTGGGACGAGGTCATGCAGGTCGTGCGCGACGCAACCTTTGTGTTGGCGAGCAAGGGCATCCGCACCGAAGTCGTGCTCAAAGCCGATATTCGACCCGGATTTACCGACACCATGACCGGCAAGCTCGAGCGCATGGAAGCACAGATCAAAAAGCAGGAGGAAGCACGATGAGCATCCGCGACAACCTTGATATCTCGGCCTATCTGGTACTCGGCCCCGAAAACACGCTGGGGCGTCCCGTGGGCGATGTGGTGGCCCAGGCGCTCGACGCAGGCTTTACCTGCATCCAGGTGCGCTCCAAGGTGGCAAGCGCCCGCGAGATCATCGCACTGACCGGAGACGCTGCGCAGGCAATCGCACAGGCTGGCAAGACCGGTCAGGTCGCCCTGCTCATCGACGACCGCCTGGACTGCGTACTCGCCGCGCGCGAGCAGGGTATTGCTGTCGACGGCGTGCACGTGGGCCAGAGCGATATTCCCGTCGAGGTCTGCCGCGAACTTTTGGGCCCCGATGCCATCGTGGGCCTTTCAGCCCGTTGCGAGGAGATGCTCGAGTACGTCAAGACCGCCGACATGAGCCTGGTCGACTACCTGGGAATCGGCCCACTCCACGAGACCGAGACCAAGCGCGACTGCGGACGCGCAGCCGACGGCTCCATCATCACCAAGAGCTTTGAGGACCTAGCCGCACTCCACGCGGCAAGCCCCGTGCCCATCGTGGTGGGCGGCGGCGTCAAGACGGCCGACCTGCCGCAGCTCAAGGCCACCGGCGTCGACGGCTTCTTTGTGGTGAGCGCCGTCTGCAGCGCCAATGACCCCTACGCCGCGGCCAAGGAACTCGTCGATACCTGGCAGCAGGCATAGGCTCAGGCCGAGCAGCCGATTCGCAGCCTCATACCTTCAGCAATGGAAAGCGCATCCCAGTTTGGACCTCCATTCCGGGATGCGCTTTCCGCATGCGACCCTTACCCCGCCAGATACGCTTCCAACGCCGGCAAGGTCGTCTCCGCATCGCGGCGACCGATCTGGTAGATGCGCTCGAGCTCATCCGGTTCACGGCACAGCGACGGTACCTTCACCGATTCGCTCGGCCGCACCACAAAGATTTCGCCGGCAGCCTCGCGACGTGCCAAGTCATCGAGCGTGGCATTGTAGACCTCATGCCGATGCTCAAGCGCTGCGACAAACTCCGGGTAGTGACGGAACATGCGCCGCAGCATGGGCATCACGCTGTTGGGCTGCTTCACAAAGCCCGCCGGCTGCGTGAGTACCACGATATTGCGGTCGTACCCCTGTGCAAACAGCCAAGCACTGGGAATTGAATCAGCCACGCCACCATCCAGATACTTATGTCCGTCAATAGCAACGGGACGCGTCGCCACAGGAATAGCCGACGACGCCCGGATCCACTCGATATCGCGCTCATCGCCATAAGGCAGGTCGTGATAGACGGCCTTGCCCGTCTCGATATCGGTACACACGCACGTAAACCGCATGGGGCAGGCGCGATATGCCTCCAGGTCGATAGGATCGCGCTCGATAGGCACCTCGTGATAAGCAAAATCGGCATTGAACATATCGCCGGTCCGCAGCCAGCTTGCTACACCCGCATAGCGCTTATCGGCACAATAGGCCTTGTTATAGCGAATGGCACGGCCGATCTGGCGCGATTTAAAATTGTAGCCAAACGCCGCGCCCGCCGAGACGCCCACCATATGGTCGCAGGTCAAACCGTGCTCCATCCAAACGTCGAGCACGCCCGCCGTATACATACCGCGGTAGCCGCCTCCCTCGAGCGCGAGCCCCACCGTGCGCGTCATAGTTGGCTGTGCCATGCGACCATCTCCGTCCCCGCAAATTTAAACGGAACAAGTATACCCATCAACATATACCGCCCCAGTCGCATTTTTATCGAGCATCGCATCGTCGCGCTACCGCTTGTCGAATAATAGCCGCCCACAGCATGTGCACCCATATATAATTGTGTGCTGTTGTTTATACTACGCAGCAGTTATCAACAGCGAACATTAGCCGGCAAAGTAACCCAACAACGCAGCAAGGCGGGGGCCTGGATACACGCAAAACGCTGAGCAACGACGCGTGTACACGACGAGCTCGCCCGACGCAATCCGCCCCGACTTCAGAAAGCCGCTTAGAACATGGATACTGTCAGCAATTACACCGAAACGCTCGAAAAGACCGTCCGTGACCTTCTCGAGCGTCAGGAGGATCTGATCAGGACCGCCTTTACCGACCAGCTTACCGGGCTTGGCAACCGTGGCGGCTTTGCCCGTTCCCTCGAGGAGCTCTGGGAGCAGGACACCCCCGTTACCATGGCGTTCATCGATATCGACAATCTCAAGCACTGCAACGACGTCTTTGGGCATGACGAGGGCAACCGCTATATCTTGCAGGTAAGCCTCTATCTCAAACTGTATATGAAAGTGGACGAGGCGGCGTTTCGCATAGGCGGCGACGAGTTTGCCATCCTATCTACGATTGCGACCGAGGACGACCTCGCCGAACGTCTGGAACACTGCCGAACGATCCTGCTCAAAAACAACGATTCCGAGATGCCCCACTCGTTTAGCTACGGAGTGGCACACGCCGACCCCGCCCTGGGCGAAGCCTCCAATCGCATGACACTCGATGCCGACCATCGCATGTACGACTACAAGCTACGTCATGCCATGCACCTCGATCGGCGCAATATTACGCAAGTCCACGCCGACGACTTCGAAATAAGCGATCGTATTTTCGACGCTTTTTCGATGCTCAACGAGGGCCGTTATTTCTTTATCGAGAACTTGGACAAGGACCGCACCCTTTGGTCGCAAGGTGCCTTGCGCGATCTCGGTCTTCCTTCGGAGCACATAGACAGCTGCCGCGATTTCTGGAAGACGCGCGTCCATCCCGATGACCTCGAGGCCTACGCCAACGACATCAACCAGATCTTTAACGGCTCCAAACACCGCCGTGTCATGCAGTACCGCATGCGCAATGCCGCGGGTGACTACGTTCTCTGCCGTGCTCGCGGGTTTCGCATCGACGGCGACGGAAATGTCCCCTCGCTCTATGTCGGCGAACTCGTCAACCACTCGCTTGCCGAAACCGTCGACGCCGCCACAGGCCTCGGAACGCAGCGCATGCTGGTCAACGCTATCGATGCCTGCCGTCGCGACCGCTGCGAGACGGGGCTTATAGCGGTGCGCATTCGTGGCACGGCGAATCTCAACGAGCTCTACGGGGCCGAGGCTGTCGACAACATGCTTGCCGAATACGCAGGCCGCATGCTGTCGATCACCCGCGGCAGAAGCCGGGTCTTCCGTTCACGAAGCGTCCAGTTCGTCGTGCTCAGCAACGATTTGGACCATGAGGCATTCGAGCAACTGACCCGCCACCTTAAAGAGGCTGTTTTCGCTCCTGTTCAAATCGCGGGCGACACCATTACTCCCGTCTGCCTTGTCGTCCCGGCCTTTTACGAGCAGTTAACCCATCAAGCGACCGCCGTTTTAGGCGAACTCGACCGTCGCCTTCGCACGGCCGGCGGGCTTGTTCCCAACGACAGCCTCCCCATACCCGAGGCGGAGCGCAAAAGCGCCATCGCCGAACGTATCGACTCGCTCACGGGCCTCTATCGACCCAGCGAGTTTATGCGGCGCGCCAACGCATTTCTCGAGGCAAGGCGCGACGACACCTGGTGCATCGCCACCGTCGACATGGGTCACATGCGCCTGTTTAATGAATGGCACGGCCAGGCCGAGGGCGACCGCGTACTCGCCGATGTGGGCACGGTCCTCAAGGACATCGAGAATGCCGATATGGGCGTCGCAGGGTACTGGGGCCAAGATGACTTTTGCGTACTCATCCCCTTTAAGCACATCACCGTCCATCAAATCTACAACCGCGTTCGCGAGGCAGTAGCCAGGCATGATGACGGCGTAGGTTTTTGGCCGTCCATGGGCATTTACCCCATCGACTCCAATGAGGAGATCACCATCGATGCGCAGGCAAAGGCCATGTTTACCAATCGACGCGCCAAAAACGACTTCAAGGAGCGCATTGCTATTTTCCGCCCCGAAGAATATGAACACGAGATTGCGTTCCACCGCACGCTGACCGAGTTCCAGTACGCGCTCTCAAACGGCCGCATCACGTACTACCTGCAGCCCCAGGTCGATATGGAAACCGGCGAGATCATTGGCGCCGAGGCACTCACCCGCTGGATTGACAAGGACGGCTCTCTCATTTCGCCCGCAACGTTTATCCCCGCACTCGAGGAAAGCGGCTTTGTGGTGACGCTCGACAAGTACATTTGGCAGGGTGTCGCCTCGTGGCTGCGCGTGCGTCTCGATCGCGGCCTTCGTGTGGTTCCGGTCTCGCTTAATGTGTCGCGCGTGGATATCCTTGCCTGCGACGTTGCCGAGCATATGGGGGCGCTTGCCGCCCAATACAACCTACCGCCCGAGCTCATGCGTATCGAGATCACCGAGACGGCTTATACGGGAGAGTCCGAAGCCGTGGACAAACTGACAGCCGACTTGCACACCCGCGGCTTCTCGACCTATATGGACGATTTTGGCACCGGTCAGTCCACGCTCGCGATGCTCAAGAACGTCAACGTCGACGTCATCAAGCTCGATCGCACGTTTGTGCCCGTTGACGGCGATCGTGGCCGCAGCGCTCAGATCGTGTCATCGATGCTCGAGATGGCGCAGTCGCTCCATCTGCCCGTTGTAATCGAAGGCATCGAGACAAATGAGCAGGCGAACATGCTGCGCCACATGGGCGCCCGCTACGCTCAGGGCTTCCTCTACTACCGCCCCATGCAGGCAAAGGATTTTGAGGCATTGCTCGATGGTGGCAATAACAACTGATACGCTCGTGCGCAAAACGCCACCGTCGAAGGGGGTATTTGTCTCCATTAGCTAACTTATATCCCCAATTCAAACCAAATTGGGGATATGATACAAACCGTTGTTCCGCCCAAGGAGGTTATCCATCATGAACGAGTCATATCGCCTGGGCGAGCAATCGATTATTACCTATCTTCAGCGACTTGCGAATGGCGTATCGACCGCCGAACTCGATGTTGCCGCGCTGCCTGCTGAGCTACGCGCTGTTGGTGAGCAGCTGCAAAAGACGCATGCCATCCTGCAACAAGAGCGCCAGCTGCTTGAGCGCAACGCCTATATCGATCCGCTCACCAACTTGGGCAACCGCAACGGATTTGACCGTCACGTCGAGCAACTCTGGCGCAAAGGCGACCCCTTCACCTGCGCCTATATTGACATCGACCATCTCAAGCATTGTAACGATAGGTTTGGCCACGCCGAAGGCAACCGCTATATTCTGAGCATCTGCCGCACGCTCTCCGAAACCATGGAGCACGATGAGATGCTGTTCCGTATCGGTGGAGACGAGTTTGTGCTTATCTCGCTCTTTGCAAACGAGACTGAACTCGAGCAGCGCTTGGAGCAGGTACGTTCCGGGCTGATCGAGGCGAGCTCGGGCGGCAAGGCGCCCATGATCGGCAGCTTTAGCTTTGGCTGCTCGCGCGTCGATCCACTTGCCGGCGACACGCGTCGCCAGATGACGATGGATGCCGATCGCAAGATGTATCGCTATAAGCTTATGCATCGCGTGCAGCAGCCGAAAGACAATGACGCGCCGCAGCACCCAATTGCCGAACAGCTTCCGTGCAACGACCGCGTATTCCAAGCGATCTCTATGAGCTCCGAGACGCGCTATCCGTTTATCCTCAATCTCGATACGGGCGAATCGCAATGGTCGGTCAACGCCGTACGCGATTTTGACCTGCCCTCCCAGCACCCTTTTAACTCGGTCGATATGTGGCTTGCCCGCGTACACCCCGAGGACCGCGACAACGTACGCGCCGAGCTCAACATGGTGATAAACGGCACGTGGCACTTCCACTACATGCAGTATCGTGTAATGGATGCCACCGGAGCGTACGCGCTTTGCGACTGCACAGGCTACCGCTTGGACGGCACCGATACCGAGCCCAGCATGTATGTGGGCATTATCATCAACCGAAGCTTGGCAGATACGACTGATTCCGTGACCGGCCTGGGCGATATTCACGCCCTGGTCAACGCTATTGGAGAGATGCGCCGCGTGGCGCGCGAGGCAGGCTTTATTGCCATTAAGGTCGACGATATCGCCGAAGTCAATGCCCGCTTTGGATTCGATGCAGGCGACCGCGTGCTCGCCGAAAGCGCCGCCTGCCTCATGGATTGTTCGCGCGGCAAGGGTCGCCTGTTCCGCTCGACGGGGCCAACGTTCGTGGCACTCTTCGATGAGCTCGGCCCCGAGGCAATCGACGAGCTCGCAAACGAAATCGAACGATTCCTGGGTTCTCCCGTGCTCATCGGCTCGCTTGAATATCAGCCGCCCATTCGTGTGGCGACGCTTCATCTGGACGCTGTCGATCGACAGCCCGTTTCCATTTTGAACGAGCTCAAAGCGTTGCTTAAAGAGGCACCGCAAGTACCGGGCACCAAGTTGGACTAGCGTCGT
>CABUVH010000008.1 GCA_902494935.1 uncultured Collinsella sp. | reverse complement strand
TCCCATGTACGGGACGACCGCCGCTTTTTGCTATCTACCGACTGACGCCGCGGGGATAGGCCTCACATGCACCAAGGGGTTGACTAGAGCTCGCAAGCAACCTTGTAGCCATCGCCGATGGCGTCGCGGATGTTGCCGCACTTGTTGGCATCGCCCAACACGTGGGTGGTAACGCCGGCTGCAGCAAGGTCGTCGGCCAACTTGGTATTGGGACGATAGCCCATGGCAAGTACCAGCGTATCGGCATCGGCGATGGTGTGGATCTCGCCGTCCTTTTCGTAGCTGATGGCATCCTCGGTAATCTCGGTCACCTTGGCCTCGGTCAGCACGTGAACGCCCTTGGAGAGCATGCGCGTGATGAGCACCGCGCGACCGGCGCCGCCCTCGTTGGCGGCGAGCGTCTTGGTCATCTCGATGACGGTGACGTCGCGATTGGCCGGCGACAGATCGTTGACCAACGGGGCCAGGTAGTCGGCCGTCTCGCAACCGACGGTGCCGCCGCCCACGATGACAATCTTCTTGCCCGGGAAAGCCTTGCCGCCCAACAGGTCGTCAGCTGTCATGACCTGCTTAAATCCCTGCATGAAGGCCGGGGCGATGGGCTCGGCGCCATAGGCCAGGACGACCTCGTAGCCGGCGTAGTCACGCTGAATGTCCTCGGCAGTAAGCTCGGTGCCAAATACGCACTTCACGCCCGCCTCAGCAAGACGGCGGTACTGATACTTGATCACGCGGGTGAGTTCCTGCTTTGCCGGCGGAACGGCCGCGATGCGCATCTCGCCACCCGGCTCGTCCTGCTTATCCACGAGCACTACGTTGTGGCCGCGCTTGGCAGCAATGTAGGCTGCCTCCATGCCCGCAGGACCAGCGCCCACAACCAGTACGTTCTTGGCCTCGGCGGCAGGCTCGTAGCCGGCCTCGTCGCGCTCAACATCGGGATTGACGGTGCAGGAGATGCGCTTGCCAAACATAATGCCGTTCAGGCAGCGCAGGCAGCCGATGCAGGGGCGGATGTCGTCGGCGTTGCCGGCAGCGGCCTTATTGCAGAACTCGGCATCGCACAGATTGGCGCGGCCCATCATGCAGATGTCAGCAGCGCCGTCCTCGATCAGCTCCTCGGCGATCCAGGCCTCGTTGATACGTCCGACGGTGGCGACGGGAATGTTGACGTGCTTTTTGATCTCGCGCGAGCAGGCAGCGTGCGAGGCCTGCTGCGTGCCGGCGGCAGGAATCGCGGAACCGCGCTTGATGGTGGTGCCGCCCGACACATGAATCATGTCGACGCCGGCCTTCTCCAGGCGACGCGAGACGTAGATCATGTCGTTGAGGGTCAGACCGCCATCGGTGTACTCATCGCCCGAGATGCGGACGTCGATGATAAAGTCCTTGCCGCAGCGCTCGCGAATCTCGGCGATGACCTCGAGCAAGAAGCGCATGCGGGCGTCGAGCGAGCCGCCGTACTCATCGGTACGCTTGTTGTAGAGCGGAGTCAAAAAGCCGCCGAGCATACCGTGGGCGTGCGCCGCATGGACCTCGACGCCATCGACGCCGGCCTTCTGCATACGCACGGCAGCGTCGCCAAACTGATGCGTGAGCTCGTGGATCTCGTCGACCGTGATAGGACGCGGCGCCTCGCGGGCATAGGACGGGCCCACAAAGGACGGGGCGATCAGGCGCGGCGTGCCCGGAATGTTAAAGGCCATGTAGGCGGGGTGGAAGAGCTGCGGCATGATCTTGCAGCCATACTTGTGGACGGCCGCGGCGAGCTTTTCCCAGCCGGGGATAAACGTGTCGTCGTAGCAGCACATGTCACCCGGCAAATAGGTATAGGTAGGCTCGACCGTCACGACCTCGGTGATGATCAGGCCAACGCCGCCCTTGGCACGGGCACAGTAATGATCGACCAAGTCGTCGGTCACATAACCATGATCGGCCAGGTTCGTGGACACCGGCGGCATAAAGACGCGGTTCTTGACCTCGGTCGTACCGACCTTGATCGGACTAAAGAGCATCGGGTAGGCGGAGGACTCCATCCAGGGTTCCTTTCATTTGAGCCGCTCGGCGGCAGTTGCTGACGTACCTATCGTATCAGTATCCGCCGCATTCGTACTCGCTCGCACTCCCCACTTTCAATCCCGATCCTCACAAAAAAGTTGCGGTGGAATACGGAGCAATCGAGGCTTTTGACAGCCAAAACAGTCCGTATTTCACCGCAACTAATGGATGGGATATGTTAGAGACCCAAATAGGCAGTCATGCCTTCGACGGCGAGCTTGGCGCCTGCCACGGCATGAACCACGGTGAGCGGGCCGTTAACCACGTCGCCGGCGGCAAAGACGCCAGGCACGGTGGTCATACCGCATTCATCGACCGAAAGCAGGCCGCGATGGTCGGTCTCCAGACCACCCGTCGTAAGCACAAGCTTGTCTTTGGGCACCTGCGAAGCCGCAATCACAACTGTGTCGGCAGACGCATGGTCGAGCTCTTCCTCGTACCCCACCACGTTATTCTCCTCGTCGAAGATAGCCGTCTCGAAGACCGGACCGTTATCGTCGATGGCACAGATCGCCTTGCCGCACACAATCTCGGCACCATCGAGCTCGGTCAGCTCGACCTCGTCGTCGATGGCCGAGATATGGCGCGAGCGGGCATACACGGTGACCTTGCGAGCGCCCGAGCGCAGGGCTGTGCGGGCAACATCCATGGCAACATTGCCGGCACCGATGACCGCCACGTTCTGCCCGATTGCCACGCTCGCGGGATCGACCAGGTAATCGATGCCAAACAGCACGTTGCCGCGCGACTCGCCGGGAATACCCAACTTTCGAGCTCGCCAGGTACCGGTACCGACAAAGACCGCGTCGTAGCCGTCACGTAGCAGGTCATCGATGTGCAGTGCGCCGCCGATGGTGGTCGAGGGGCGCACGCGCACGCCAAGCGAGCACATCACGTGACGGTACTTTTGTACGAGCGCACGGGGCAGGCGGAACTCGGGGATACCGTATTCCAGCACACCGCCGATCTCGGGGCGCTGTTCAAATACCGTGACGGCACAGCCCAGCTGGGCCATCTTAATGGCCACGGTAATACCGGCGGGACCGGAACCGACCACAGCAACCTGTTTGCCACACGACGGCGCGGGCGTCCACTCCTTACGATCTAAATACGCTGTGGAGATGTAGTGCTCGATGCTCGAAAAATGCACGGGTGTGCCCTTACGGCCCTGAATGCAAGCGCCCTCGCACTGGCCCGAATGATTGCACACCATGGAGCAGACCGCGCTCATGGGATTGTTCTGGAACAGTAGCTCGCCCGCCTCTTCTAGACGACGCTGCTTGAACAGGTCGATGACCTGCGGAATAGGCGTCTGAACTGGACAGCCCTCAATCTGACAGAACGCCCTTTTACAACCCAGGCAACGATTCGCCTCTTCGACAATGTGGATAGCCACGCAACTCCCCTTTTTAATGCAATCCAATGGGGCGACGATAAAGACCCTTCACCGCCGCCCCCATACAGGTAATCTCAATCTGCCGACACGGCAAAAGCCAATGCTATAACTCGCGATGCGAAGCCCCGCAGCGACCGGACATGTGCTCGAGTGTCGCCAGGCAGTCAGTCGCCGTCGCCGGCACGCTGTTCTCGACCACGCAAGGAATCCCAGGGCAGGCGGCAGCCGCCCAGGCCACCACGGGCTCAAAGTCATATCGTCCCGTCTCGCCCACGCCATGACACACCAGACGTGAACCCGTACCGTCGCACCAACCGGCTTCGTCCTCGTTGTCGACGACCTCAAAATCCTTGGCGTGCAGCGCGCGGATCTTGCTGCCGCATAAATAGAGCATGCGCGCGGTGATTTCCTGCGCTTCGTCAACGACGCTGGGGTGCAGCAGCGACACTGGGTCATAGATCACGCCGAGCGACGGACTCGAGACGCGCTCCAGCACCTCACGGCAGCGATCTGGCGTGTTGACCGTCTCGTTCCAACCGGGCTCAATTAGAACCTGACCGCCCACGGCCTCGGCCCGATCGCAGACGTGTGCAAGTCCGTCTGCAAACGCATCGAGTGCCTCGTCGGTCATGCGGTCGTCCGCGACGCGGTTCTGCGCATTGGGGCGACCGGTCTCGGTGCCAACCGGGCATCCGCCGAGCATCTGGGCAAAGTTCAGGCATGCCTCGTACTCGGCATAGTTATCCATGAGCTGTTGGCGATCGGGCGTCGCCAAATTCTTATAGCAGCCGAGCACGGCGACCGAAACGCCCGCCTCGTCGAGCACCGCACGCAAATGATCGGCAAGCTCGCGGGTCAGGCCGCCTCGATCGATCCCCATCGATGCATAGAGCACCTTGCTTGGCAGCTGAATGCACGAAAAGCCCAGCTCTCCCGCCATGCGAATGCGTTCCTCGACGGTCCCCTGCGGAAGGTCGTGCAAACGTACGCCCGGAGTAACAGCCCCCATGCTATTCACATCCCTTATGAGCGTTGATGCCCGGGGTGTATCCGCCAAACGGGTCCTCGATGGAGCACACGCCCGAGGGGGCGAGCGGATCGCGCTTACCGGCCAGCTTGTCGTGATGCATGGTCTCGATATAGGCAAGCACCAGCGGCGCCACACCCTTTGCATCATTTTTGACCACGGGCTCGCTCATGTAGTAATCAAACGTGCCTTCGCGGTGCGCGGTGTTTCCCAAGCCCGCGACCAGGCAGATGTTGTCGAGCGCCAGCTGCCCGTCATACTCGGACAGGCAGGTCTCGCAGATGCCGTCGAAGGCGCGACGGCCGTACTGGTAGTAACGCTCGCCCAGCACGCCCAGACGCACGCCCTTCATGATGGCGTTGGCAAAGATGGCGCTGCCCGACTCCTCCAGGTAGTTGGGGGCGATATTGGGCAGGTTGATGACCTGATGCCACATGCCGGTCTTCTCGTCCTGATACGGCAGCATGGCGTCGATCAGGTCGTGGAACATCTTGCGAATCTCGTCCTTCTCGGCTGACATCGAAGGCGGCATGAGCTCCCAGGTATCGATGAGTGCCATGGCAAACCAGCCCTCGGCGCGCAGCCAGAAGTTGGCCGAAAGGCCGGTGACCGGGTCGCACCAGAACTGTTTGCGGCTCGCGTCGTAAGCGTGATAGTACAGACCGTTGAGGGGGTTGCGCATCAGGTCATGCACGACCTGGAACATATGGAAGCTGTCCGAACAGGCACGACGGTTGTGGAAGCTCAGCTCGTACTGCATGTAGAACGGCTGGGCCATATACATGCCATCGAGCCAGATCTGGTTGGGATAGACGGCCTTGTGCCAAAACACGCCTTCTTTGGTGCGCGGCTGGGTCTCGAGCTGGCGGTAGATGGTGTCCATGGCGGCACGGTACTTGGGCTTGCCCACCAGGTCATAGAGCTTGTAGAGGGTCTTGCCCGCATTGACGTTATCGAGGTTGTAATCCTGCGGGTTGTAATGCTTGATGGTACCGTCGTCCTGGACAAAGAAATCGATGTAGTCATCGGCAAAGGTCAGGTAGCGCTGCTCACCCGTGATCTCGTACAGCTCGATGAGCGCCTTGATCATGCAGCCGTCGATATAGTTCCAGGTGTTCTCCTTGCCGGCGCGAATCTTTTCGATATTCCAAGCCGGCGCCTGCGGCGTAGAGGTTTCGATCAACTGCTCGATATAACGGTCCAGGATTTGATTGCAACCCATTGCTGTCCCCTCTGACATAAACGATAGGTGAACGTTACCCCTAGTGTAACGCGAACGGGGAATATAGGGTGAACGTTAACCCTATATTCCCCGCAAACGGCAGACTTTTAGCGGCAAACGGCGGTGAGACCCGCGGCGATGCGATGCGCCAGGCGCTCATAGCCGGCAGGACTGTAATGCAGACCGTCCGGCATATAGAGCTCGCGGTGCTCTGGCAAAAACGGGCTGATGCCACTTTGCGCATACAGGTCAATCACCGGAACGGAGTAGCGGTCACAGACCTCGAGCATCGCCTTTACGTAGGCGACCTGCGTCAACCCCAGGTGATTGAGCTCATCGCTTGCCGGGATATCCTTCTCGTGCTTACCGCTCGTCTTGCACGGCGTCATAAACACAAGCTTTGCCTGGGGCGAACGCGCCGTGATGGTGCGGATCAGGTAATCGAGTGCACCATAGAACTCGTGCACATCGGTACTGCCCAACTCGCCAAGCGGCACGTTGCGGCTAAAGTCGTTGACGCCGCCAAAGACGATGTAGATATCAGCCGCATTGTCGATGCCGTCCAGGCGCTCGACAAACGAATCGCTGCGGTCGGCCTTGATGGCGATGCGCGAACCCTTGATGCCAAAGTTCTCGACGACCGCGCCTCCCAGCAACGCGCCCAGATGCGAAGTCCAGGAGATGTCGTTACCGCCTGCGCCGCATCCGTTATCGCCCCATGTGGTCGAATCGCCAAAGCAGCAAATGGTCGATTCACTCAAGCTCTTCGTTTCCATAATCTTCTCCTCATCCGCCCATCGGCGGTCATACAGGAACGTACCGTTTATTCGCAGCATGCCGAGGGGCTATGCACGGGCGCATTCCGCAACGTGCGAATCGAGCCATTCGATATCCTCGGCAAGATGTGTCACGCCCAGATGGTGTTCACCCGGACACACCTCGTGCCGCAGGCCATCTCTGCGACCCAGCAACTTGTAGGCATCGCGCACGATCTCGAGCTGCTCGTCAACATTTTTCAGCCCGCGCGAACCGTTCAGATGATCCTCTTCGCAGCTTTGCACCAGCAGCGGATGCGGCGCGATGAGCGAGGCAATATCGCCCATGTCGAGTAAGCGCCAAAGTCCGGGTGTGTAGTTGCAGCTGCAATTGCCATTGAGATGCAGCAGCGAATCGTCGACACCGTACAGATAGCCCGAGACAAACGCCTTGCGCACACGCGGGTCGAGTGCGGCCAGGTACAACGTCATGTAGCCGCCACCCGAAAAACCAAAGCAACCCAGGTCATCCATGGCAATGTCGCCGCGCGCCTCCAAGTAATCGATCAAGCGCATGTTGTCCCAGGCGTTGAGGCCCGCGACCGTAAGACCCAGTGGCTCGGCCATACGTGCTTGATTCAGACACGTACCGCGCAGGTAGCTGTTCTCGTCATCGCCCTGACCCTTCCAGTCACGACGGTATCCCCAACCGCGCGCATCAGGGCAGACGGTCACGTAACCCATGCGTGCCAAACGCAGACCGTAGTCGTAATTGAACTTACGCACGGCATCATCGACAGCCGGCACGCCCGCAACACCGGCTACGCTTGCAGCACCCGCTCCCTGATGGCCATGCGGGCAGATATAACAGCGTTTGAGTCCCCGCTCATCAAGCTTAGGATGAGACGGTTCCAACAGGTAGAACGGCATCCAAACATCGCGCTCGACCTGCAACATCGCATGGGTGCGCACGATGCCGCCGGCAACCCACACGCGGCTGAGCTCACGAATCTCAATCGGGACGCGGTCCATAAGCGAAAGGCCCAAAACATCGTACAGACGAGTCCTGGTCGCAATCTTCCATGCCTCAAAATCTGCAGGAGTCTTGCCCGTAAAAGCAGCCGAACGCCCCTCGCGCTTCAGCCGGGCACGCAGCGCAGGTTCGTCTTCGCAGTACGTCTCGATGTGCACGGTGCGGCCGTTGGCAGACAGTTCAGCCGTCTCAACCGCACCACCGTCGCCGCCCTCGGGATCCCAGCCATCCGCACCGGCAAGCACCTGCTCGCGAGCGTACCCGGCGGCAGCCATCGCATCGAGTTCATTCGCCCACGGCACCCAGCCGGTAGTATCACCCGCCGGCCCATGCAGAATCGCGCCAGCATACTGCACGCAGTTGTGCGCCGCCGGCTTATTCCAATCCCACCAGCCTTCGCGCTTGATATGTCGCCCCAGCCAGCAATCGATCAGCACAGTTTGCGCCCATTCGCGCCAAGGACGACCCAGGTAGACCGAATCCGGTGCCACGCTATCCGGAGCTGTAAACGAACAGCCGTGGAACACAAAGCCGTGCGGCTCGCCTTCGGGCGTCGACGCCGCCGTCACGTAGCCGTTCACGTCCATATCGCGGTTGAGCGAGCGAATCTCGCACCCCTCAAAGTAGGCACGCGCGCCGCCAAAGATAAAGTCGACATCGCCCTCGATCCGGCAACGTCGAAAATACTGGCGCCCCACCCGGCGCGGCGCATACCGTTTGGGTCCTATAAACCCGCCCGGTTTGGCCTCATGCGGCGGCAGAGGACCCAAAAACAGCGTGTCTTGGTGCCCCTTAATGCAGCAGGCATCGACAACCAGACGGTCGCCATCGGCATACAGGGCAATCGCCTGACCGACCTCGCGCCCATCGCCCGCATCGTTTTCGATCGTGAGGTTTGCAAGCGTCACGTCATCGGCATCGACCAGCACCGTATACGTGCGGAAGGTGCCGAGCTTTCCGTCCTGGCCGCTGCCGTCCTCCGAGGGCATCTGCGCCGCAAGGCCGCCAACGATACGCACGCTGTCGGCCGTCTCTCCCTCAATCGTCACATGCGAGCGACGAATCTCGACCCGTTCGCGGTACTCACCCGGCTCGATATGGATTGTCACCGGCCGTCCGTCATTCGGACAGGATTCGTCAATTGCCTCCAAGGCCTTAGAGATACTGTGATATGCCCCCGCACGCTCGGGCGAAACCTCAAAAAATCGTCTCTCACTCATCATCAGTCACCGCGTCCTTTCGTCGTAGACCGTCTACGTTGCAGTTTCGGCATATAAAAAGTTCGCGCAATGGGTCGGGAAGGCCCTGCCCATCGCGCGCCGCGACATACCGAATTTAATTGTTTAGGAGCAAACGCCTACGCACGGATAACCTTGTCGACGTTCTGGAGCTGCAGTTCCTCGCCGTCCTGGCCCTCGATCACCACATTTTGCAGGTCGAGTACCTTGACGTTTTGCGCGATGATGCCCTGGCGCACCATGGGCTCAACGCCGCAGGCCATGGCCGGAACAAAGGGCTCAGCATCGTCGGCAAAGGTCACGTGGACATCCTGGAACGTCAGGCGCGTTACTTTGCTCTCGGGCAGGCCCGTGATGTAGGCAGCGGCCGCGTGGCAGTTAGTGGCCTCGATATCGCAAAACGTCGTGGCACCAAAGCCGGGCGTGCGGTCGTCGACGGGCAGTGCCTCGCGAGACTGCACGTAGTCGGTCTTGCCGTCCTTGTCGCAGAAGTAGAAGGAGTTGACCACGAAGGGCGTGAGCACCTCGTCCATGCGAATGTGCTCAAAGGTAATGCCCTCGTTGACGGCATCCTTGCCGCGCCCGCGGCGGGTCTTGACGCGCAGGCCGCGGTCGGTGCGCTCAAAGAGGCACTTGCTCACGGTAAGGTCCTTGATGCCGCCGGCAGCCTCGGACCCCAACACCACGGCGCCATGACCGTCGTGCATGTAGCAGTGAGCGATCAACACGTCATGCGTGGCGGGACGAAGCTCGGGCTCAATGCCCAGTTTGCCGCTCTTGATGGCGATGCAGTCGTCACCCACTGAGAACTGACAACCAAGGATGCGAACAAAACCGCAGCTCTCGGGATCGAAGCCGTCGGTGTTGTGGGAGTTCTTGGGGCCCTCGATGGACAGGCAGAGCGCATCGACGTGATCGCACAGGATGGGGTGGATGTTCCACGCCGGGCTGTTGCGGACGGTGAAGCCGGCCAAGCTCACGTTCTCACACTCGGATAGGAAGATCATGCGCGGGCGGGCGACCTCGCGGCCCTCCTCCGGGCGAAAGATGTTCTTAAAGTCCTTGTTCCACCAGTTGTCCTCGGCAAAATCAGTCTGACCGTCGATCGCGCCGCGACCATAGATGCACACGTCGTGCACGCTCAGACCCGTAAAGGTAGAGCAGTAGGTCGAGAAGCTCTCGCCCTCCCAGCGGCCCAGGGGCAGCGTATCGGTGCCGGCATACCCGGCACCCTCGTTGCCCGTGACCGTGCCCGGAATGTAGGCAAGCGAGGCACGATCGTGGCGGGCCAGCAGCACCGCTCCCTCGGCGAGCTCGATGTTGATATTGCTCTTAAGAAAGAGAGACTTGATGCGATAACTACCGGCGGGGATCAGCACGCGGCCACCCTTGGGGCAGGCCATGATGGCAGCCTGGATGTTGGTGGTGTCATCATGCTCGGCATCGCCCTTGGCGCCACAGTCGCGAACGTTGATGGTAAAGGGCTCAGCCGGCGTGGTGACACCTACGCTCAGCTCACGCTCGCCACAAACAAAACGAACCAGGTTGCGCTTGCCGGGGGTCAGGCCGTCGACATAGGTCTCGACCGTATTCGTGGTACCGGCGGGCTCGTCGTTGACAAAGATCTCCCACGTATCGGCGCAGGTAAAGTAACCGCCGTCGTCAAGCTCGATAACCGCCGCGCGCGCGTTGCGCCAGATAACGTTCGTCTCCATGGGTTTCTCCCTCAAAAAGATGCTCTAAAGGCAAATTGTACGCTGTTGAAAAAGGGCCGTGCCTGCCGGCGGAATTCCGGTGGCACGGCCCTGTGATTTGGACGATATGTCGGCCTTACTCGGCGGGAGTTACGCTACCGTCCTGGAAGCCAACGTTGTTGTGGGCAAAGCAGTCCTCGTACTTAAAGCCGGAGAGCTCCTCGCAAAGCGCCTTGACCTCGGGCTTGACGTCGGCCATCTTGCCACCCTTCTTGACTCGGTGAATCTCGTCGCAAAGGACGTCGCACTGCTCCTTGTCGATCTTGATGCCGCGGGCAAGGACAGCCGCAAGCAGGAAGAAGCCGGCGCAGCCGATGATCATGTAGCCGCAGATATACAGAGGCACGGTGGCGGGCTGGGTCACGGCGTCGCTGTTGCCGGCGGTCTGAATGAAGCCGGAGGCAGCAAGGACGATAGCCCATGCGTTGACGGCGATAGCCTGGGCGATCTGCTGGCAGAGCTGCTGAGCGGAGCTGTAGATGCCCTCGCGACGACGCAGGGTGATGAGCTCATCGACATCGGGGATGTAGTTGAGCAGAACATCGGGCAGGTACTGGAAACCAACGTAGAAGAACTTCCAGATGGCGAAGATGATGGGGTAGGCAATCATGGCGATGGCGACCGTGGAGGTGCCGTTAATCTGACCAAAGGCGAAGTAGTTGTAGGCGATGATGCACGCAGCGCAACCGACGTTGGCCAGGTACCAAGACTTGTGGAAGCCCTTCTTGGCCATGAGGGCAACCCAGATGGCGGTGCAGACGATAGCGACGACCTTGCCGGGCATCTCCATCACGGACTCATAGGACTTAGGAATCTGCAGGCAGTAGACGATGAAGAAGGACAGGCAGGCAGACCAGCAGGCAGCAGCGAGCTTCGTGGAGACCTGTGCATACAGGACCTTGCGGAAGGACTTATTGCGGAAGGTAGAGACAACGTCGATGAAGAACTTCTTGATACCCTCGCCGACGCTCTCGATCTTCTCCTGAGCCACCTCCTCGGGGGTGTGCTCCCACGTGGACAGGTACACGCACAGCAGCGAGATTGCCATGACCGAAGCGTTGACCGTAGCGATGATGAAGTAGCTGAACGGGTTGGTCTCGCCGAAGGTGCCAAAGCCAAAGCCGACGAGTGCTGCCATCAGGAAGCCGGCGGCGTTACCAAAGAGGTGCTTGTAGCCGGTGAGGTACGTACGCTCCTTGAAGTCGTCGGTCATCTCGATGGTAAGCGGCGACAGGTTGGCAGTGCAGAACGTATACGCGACGTTGTAGATCAGGTACAGCACAAAGTAGTACGGGAAACCAAACGGCGTAGCCACAAAGATGAGCGGCTCGGCGACCATCATCGGGATTGCCAGCAAGATCCAGAAACGGCGGCGGCCAAAGATACGACCGATCTTGGTAGCGTAAAAGTTATCGGCCACAAAGCCCATGAGCGGGCACAGAATGGCGTTGAGATAGATGGCGAACGAGCTGATCAACGCAGCCTCGCCTGCGGACAGACCGCACTCCGTGGACAGGAACAGCACCATGTAGCTGTGCGTAAAGGTCAGGGCACCAGAGTTGAGCATGCCGCCCATACCAAAGCCCAAGCGCGTCCAGAATGTGATCTTGCGCTTTTTACCGATCTTGTTAGTCATCGAGCTCCCTCTCTTTTCTCGATTGTCTTGGAACAAGACATTGGAGTCCATACCGACGTCTGTCTGCATGCCGTTCAGGGTGAACGTTTAGCTAGATTATGCGCGATTTGCTTATAATAGGTGAACGTTCACTTGTATATTATCCTTGAACGGTCGTTTTTTGCCGTTGAACGGACCTGAAAATGAAAATATCCCTGCATTTTTGATTATTAAGTCGATTCAGCACCACGCAACCACTAGGTGAACGTTCATTGTTCTCTGGAGATGAGGGAGGTGCCGGGCACCCTTCCCCAAAAAAGCCGTGCACGACAACGCAACGAGAAACGAAAAAACGACCCCGCCGAGAATGTCCTCAGCGGGGTCGTCCGGTCTTTGCAACAGCTTGCCCGATCACGCGCTCAACGTGTCATCGCTACAGGCAGACGCCGTCCTTCCAGATGCTGATCTCGTGACAGCCGCGACGCTCGGCGCTGGTAAGCTTGCCGCTCGCCGTGTCCAGCACCAGCTGGTACAGGTCATGGGCAGCCTCGTCGAGCGTGCGCACGCCGGTGGCGACCACACCGGCGTTAAAGTCCATCCAGTTGGCCTTGTGGTCGCACAGACGCTGGTTGGTGAACACCTTGAGCGTAGGCGCCGGCGCACCAAACGGCGTGCCGCGGCCGGTCGAGAACAGGATCACGTGGCAGCCGGCAGCCGTCAGGGCCGTGGTGGATACCATGTCGTTGCCCGGACCGCACAACATGTTCAGACCATGCTTGGTAGCCTGACCGGCGTACGGCAGCACGTCGACGATGGGGGCAGATCCGCCCTTTTGCACGCAGCCGCAGCTCTTGTCCTCGAGCGTGGTAATGCCGCCGTCCTTGTTGCCGGGGCTCGGGTTCTCATAGACGACCTCGCCGTGGCTGATAAAGTAGTCCTTAAAGCCGTTGAGCATGTCGGCCGCCGCGTTAAAGACGTCTTGGCTCTCGCAACGATCGAGCAGAATGCTCTCCGCGCCAAACATCTCGGGCACCTCGGTGAGCACCGATGTGCCACCGCGGGCTACGACCATATCGCTCACGCGACCGATCGTGGGGTTGGCGGTAATGCCCGAAAGACCGTCAGATCCACCGCACTTAAGGCCAATGACCAGCTCGGAGGCGGGAATGGGCTCACGCTTGGCCTGCTTGGCCAGGTCGGCCAGCTCAGACAGAATCTTGTGGCCCTCGACCTGCTCGTCGGCTACATCCTGGCAGGTGAGGAAGCGAACGCGCTCGTGATCGAAGTCACCGAGCTCGTCGAGCACCTGCTGGTGCGTGCAGTTTTCGCAACCAAGGGACAGGAACAGCACACCCGCAGCGTTTGCGTGACGCGAGAGCGCCACCAGCAGACGGCGTGTCTGAGCGTGGTCGGCGCCGGTCTGGGAGCAGCCAAAGGGATGCGGGAAATAGTAAACGCCCTCCAGCGAACCCTCGACCAGATCCTGTGCCTGCTCGCACATGGCACGTGCGACCTCGTTGACGCAGCCGACCGTGGGGATGATCCACAGCTCGTTGCGCGTGGCGGCGCGGCCGTCGGCACGACGGAAGCCCATAAAGGTCTCGGGCTCAACCGGCTCAACGACCGGATGCGTCGGATTGTAAACGTACTCGACCTCGCCCGAAAGGTTGGTCTTGACGTTATGCGTATGAAGCCACTGACCGGGCTGGATGTCGCCCGTCACGTGGCCGATAGGAAGACCGTACTTGACGACGTCCTCCCCCGCCGCAATGGCACGCACGGCCATCTTGTGGCCCTGCGGAATATCCTCCGCGGCAACGACCTCGCCCACCCCGGGAACCGCGACGGCGGCGCCCTTGGCAAGCGGCGACAGCGCGACGATCACGTTATCGGCCGGATTGATCTGGATAGTGTTCATTACAAATGGTCCTAACCCTACAGGTTGAGCAGAAGTCGAGGCGCGGGCAAGCCGTCTGGCGCCCGCATCGGGAATTTACGCCTGGGCGTTGGCGAAGGCCTGCTTGACGCCCTCGGCGCGCACGACGGTGAGCGCGTTGACGACAAATTCCTCAAGGCCGGCGATCTGCGTAAGGTCCTCGCCCCACATCTGCTCATTGGTGAGCACGTCGTGCACCAGCTCGGCATCGTCTGCACCGGCGTGGGCGGCGTAGAAGTCGAGCACGAAGGCGTCGTCCTGAGCGGTGTACTCGGTGCCGTCGGCACGGCGCAGGTGCAGGCCATCGCCCTCGCGGGACACAAGCTCCTGCGTGTAGAAGGCGATGAGCGTAGCTAGGCTCGTGGCCAGGCACTTGGGCAGGCTGCCGGTCTCGGCAACATAGTCCTTGAGCGTGGGCAGGTCGCGAGCGCGCCACTTGGCCGTGGAGTTGAGGCAAATGGAGAGCAGCGCGTGGTCGATAAACGGGTTGTCGAATCGGTTCTCGACGGCGGCGGCAAAGGCCTTGCAGTCTTCGACATCCAAATCGGCGGCAAGCGTCGGGATGACCTCGTGGTAGAGCATGGTGTTCATGAAGCCGCGGACGGTCTCGTCGTGCATGCAATCGCGCACGATGTCAAAGCCGGCAACCCAGGAGCCCGGAACAAAGGCAGTGTGGGCGCCGTTGAGGATGCGGACCTTGCGCTTCTTGTACGGGGTGACATCGGGGGTCACAAAGACGCCCGGCAGGCCGGCCTTCACGAAGGGGAGCTTCTCGGCAAGCGACTCATCGCCCTGGATGCCCCACATCTGGAAGGGCTCGCGCACGGCCAGGAAGGGATCCTCGTAGCCCAGGCGCTCGGCCACGGCAGCGGCCTCCTTGGGGTCGCGGATGCGGCCGGGGACGATAGTGTCGACGAGCGTGGTGCAGACGGTGCAGTCGTTGGCCATCCACTGCGCAAACTCGTCCTCCCAGCCCCAGTCGCTCACGTACTGGTTCATGATGCGCAGCAGCTCCTCGCCGTTGTGATCGATGAGCTCGCAGGCGAGCACAATGACGCCCGGCTTGCCGGCGGCCCAGCGGGCGTGAAGGACCTGAGCAAGCTTGGCGGGGAAACTCGCGGGCGGCATGTCGTCGGCCTTGCAGGACGGGTCGTAGGCGATACCGGCCTCGGTGGTGTTGGAGACGATAATCTCCAGGTCGTCAGAGACGGCGACCCCCATCATGGCGCGGTAGTCGTCCTCGCGGTACGGGTTGATGCAGCGGCTGCAAGCGCTAATCACGCGGGACTCGTCGACCGTGTTGCCGTCCTCCTTGCCGCGCACCAGCACGGTATACAGGTCGTCCTGGGCATTGATACCGTCGGCAAAGCCAAAGGCGCCGCTGATGGGCTGGACCATGACGATCTTGCCATTCCAGCCGGTCGCCTCGTTACCCATGTCAAAGAAGCGGTCAACGAAAGCGCGTAGGAAGTTGCCCTCGCCAAACTGCAGGACCTTCTCCGGCGCGTCCTTGGGCAGCAGGTAGCCCTCGTAGCCGATCTTCTCGAGCGTATCGTAGCTGATGTTCTCCATCTATGTGTCTCCTTAGATAGCCGTTAGCGTGTAAGCAAAACGGGGGCGCCGCGTGTGGCGACGGCGCTCCCGGAACCAGGTTTGGATTTAGGCCTCGACGGTGTCCAGGTCAAAGCCAAAGTAGCGAACGGAGTTGTTGTAGCTGATGTCGCGCACGATGGTGCCCAGCAGCTCCATGTCGGCCGGGTACTTGCCCTGCTCGACCCACTCGCCGATCACGCTGCACAGCACGCGACGGAAGTACTCGTGGCGCGGATAGGACAGGAAGGAACGGGAGTCGGTGAGCATGCCGACGAAGTTGCCCAGAACGCCCTCGTTGGCAAGGGCGGTGAGCTGCTCGCGCATGCCGACTTCGTTGTCGTTGAACCACCAGGCGGAACCGTTCTGGATCTTGCCGGCGGTCGGGGCCTCCTGGAAACAGCCCATGACGGTATCGATCATGGTGTTGTCGATGGGGTTCAGGCTGTACAGGATGGTCTTGGGCAGACCGCAAGTCTCCTGAATGGAGTTGAGGAAATCAGCGAGCTGGTCGGACGGCGTGTAATTGGAGATGCAGTCGTAGCCGGTATCGGGACCGAGCTTGGCAAACATGGCACGGTTGTTGTCGCGCTTGCAACCAAAGTGCAGCTGCATGGCCCAGCCAAGGCGCACATACTCGCCGGCGACAAACTGCATGAAGGCCGTCTTGTACTTGAGGACCTCGTCCTCGGTAAGCGGCTCGGCGGCAAGGCCCTTGGCAAAGATAGTCTCAATTTCCTCGGCGGTAGCCGGGGCGTACATAACGTAGTCGAGCGCGTGGTCGGAAGCGCGGCAGCCCAGCTCGTGGGCGACATCGTAGCGCTTGGAGATGGCGGCCTTCATGCCCTCGAAGTCGCTGACCTCAACGCCGGCAACCTCGGAAAGGTGCTTGCAGTAGTCGGCGAACTCCTGGCCACGCTCGATGCGCAGGGCGGCATCGGGGCGCATGGCGGGAACGACCTGGACGTCAAAACTGTCGTCGGCGGCAATCTTCTTGTGCCACTCAAAGCTGTCGGCGGGATCGTCGGTAGTGCAGATCATGCGGACGTTGGACTGCTTGATCAGGTTACGGCAGGTAAAGCTGGCCTCAGCGAGCTTGGCGTTGGCAAGGTCCCAGACCTCCTGAGCGGTTTTGCCGTTCAGGACGCCCTCGTAGCCAAAGTAACGCTTAAGCTCCAGGTGGCTCCACTCAAAGACGGGGTTGCCCACACAGCGGCCCAGGGTCTCGGCCCACTTCTGGAACTTCTCGCGAGCAGGGGCATCGCCGGTAATGAAGCGCTCGTCAACGCCGTTTGCACGCATCAGACGCCACTTGTAGTGGTCGCCGCCCAGCCAAACCTCGGTGATGTTCTCAAAACGCTTGTCGTCCCAGATCTCCTTGGGAGAAATGTGGCAGTGGTAGTCGACGATGGGCATACCCTCGGCAAAGTTGTGGAACAGCTCCTCGCCGGTCTTGGTGCTCAGCAGGAAATCCTGATCGTCCATGAAGTTTTTCATCAAACAACCCCTTTGTTGGCGGAGCGGGCGCACGATGCGCTCGTTATCCTCTAGGTGAACGTTCACTATACTAGTTCATTGCGACTTAAAAGGTGAACGTTCACCTAACCACCATGGGGTGAACGGTCGATTTTGCCCGTTCAACGGTTACTGGAGCCGTGACTTGTATGTATTGCGAATTGGCAGGCGTCCCCGAATACCGAACTTGAGCGCTTTTGGCCAGATGGGTCATGTTCCGCCGTGCATTTTTGGGAGTATTCAACATCGAAGCGCACCGCGCACCGTCTTCGAAGCCCTATTTGATGCGCATATTGCGCCCAATCGGCATAAATAAGTGCCGTCGATGGCGAATTACGCCATCGAAGGCACTTAAAACAGTCGTTCTAGCCTCTTTCGGGACACGCCATTGCTGAATACTCCAAAAAATGCACGTCGCAAGAGGGGGTACCTGACCAAACGGCTAAATTCCCGCAAGCTTGCAGTAACGGTCAACGTTACTGGCAAACACCATCTCCACAGCACCCTTCTGCACGGGCTCCGCCGGAGTTTTACCCCACAGCAAATACTCGCCCAAAGTCTTAGCGCCGCGGTAGGCCAAGCTCACCGGGTCTTTATAGACAATATTGGTAAAGATGCCACGGCGCAAGGCCAAGGCGCTCTCGGGGAACAGGTCGTTGCCGATTACCATGACCTTGCCGGCCTTGCCGCTCGAAACAAGCGCGTTGGCGACTACCTCGGAACCAACGGCAAAAACGCTACAGATGAGCTCGGGAGCATCAGGCGCACTCAAGCGCTGCTCAAGCTCGCGCTCGAGCTGTTTGACTTGCGCATGGGCGCCGGCAAGGTCCTCAACTTGCCATGGAATATCGTGTTCGCGCAGGTAATTGTGAAAGGCGCGGGCGGTCAGATAGTGTGAATCGGTATAGGGGTCGCCCGCCAACAGGAGCACGCGGGCGTCAGCCCCAGAAGCGTGGGCCAGATTTGCCGCCTGCTCAGCCATAAGGCTGCCTGCCGTCGAATAGTCGGCCAAGCTCGCACCCAAGCGATCGAGGTGCGGGCGGTCGCCGTCGACGAGCTCGATTGTCACGCCTGCCTCGGCAATCTGTCTCAGGAGCTCGGTTGCGCGGTCATCGCCCGGAACATAGGCAAGCAGGCCATCAATCTTCTCGCCTACCTGCAGGCGCTCATCAATCTGCTCGAGCGCATCGGCGTAGCCGCCCACGCCAAATTCAACGCGCTCAACCGTAATGCCCTGGTCGACCACCTCCTGCTCAAAGCGGTTGCAGCCTTCCCACAGGTAACGGAAAAAGTACGCTCCCTCGCGCGATGCGCGGGGCAGGCAAAACACCAGGTTGATATCCTTGCGGCGCAGGCTCGAGGCACTCGTATTGCGATGGTATCCCATGGCCTCGGCCTTAGCATTCACCTTGGAGCGCACGGATTCGCTCACGCCGGCTTTTCCCGTCAGGGCCTTGTGCACGGTATTGATGGAAACGCCAAGCTCGGCGGCTATGTCCTTCATGGTTACGCGAGCGCTCATGGGGTTACTCCGTTATAGATAAGTTGCCAATTAACAGTACAGGTAACGATACCCCAAAATCACTCTTCAACTCGCCGCACTCGCGCCCAAATGTGCAAAGTGCCCCGCGAACGGATGCCCGCGGGGCACTTGGATGCCTAGGCCTTATTTAATACCGCGGCCCAAATCTTCGGCGATTTTGTCCACGCCCTTAAGCGCGGCGCAGGTCTTTTTGTTGGAGCAATGCCCCGTGCAAACGCCACCTTGAGCGCAGTCGGCGCAGGTGCCCTTGCGATAAATGCGCACGCACACGGCGACAAACGCAATGCCGATAACAGCCAGTACAACAATATCGATAGGTGCCATAGCAAGCCTCCTCTAGTTAACCACCACTTACTTTACCCCATCCTCCACCTACCAAAAAGGGACAGGTTTATTTTGGTCGGTTTTATCTGCGGAAACGCCACATCTCCCCCACCAAAAAGCCCGAGTGTCGCTGGGACACCCGGGCTCGTGGAAAGGGGTTAATCCTTATTCGGACTTAAGCGGAAACTGCAGCGGAAGCAGTGTTGGTCTCGTCCTCGTCCGTCCAAGCAAACTTAGGCATGGGACGGAAAATCTGGAAGAGCATCGCAACCAGCAGCACAATGGCCACAACCGTCCAGATACCAAACTGCCCCAGAACAAGCAGGTTGTAGAACTGGTTGATGAACAGGGCGATCACCCAAGCGAAGGCGCACTCGTAGCCGATGGCAATCGCGGTCCACTTGCCGGAATCCATCTGGTTGCGGATGGTGCCAATGGCGGCAAAGCACGGAGCGCACAGCAGGTTGAAGGCGCCGAAGGCCACGCAAGCGCCCATAGTCGGGAACATGCCGGCGAACGCGGTCCACAGGCTCGGGTCGGTCTCGCCCGCGTCGGCGACGGACAGCAGCGAGCCGGCGGTGGCGACGACGTTCTCCTTGGCGACAAGGCCAGAGACGGTCAGCGCGGTTGCCTGCCAAGTGCTAAAGCCGAGCGGGGCGAAGATCCAGGCAACCAGGTTGCCCAGCATGGCGAGCACAGAATAGTCCGTGAACTCCTCGGGGATGCCGTCCATCGCAGGCAGGAAGCCAAAGGAACCGTTATAGCTACCAAAGTTGGAGAGGAACCAAACAACGACGGTGGACGCGAAGATGATCGTGCCGGCCTTCTTGATAAAGGCCCAGCAGCGCTCCCACACGTGCAGTGCCCAAGAGCGGATCGCCGGGAAGTGGTAGGCGGGAAGCTCCATAACGAACGGCGTCGGGCGACCGGCGAAGAGCTTGGTCTTCTTGAGCATGAGGCCCGAAGCAATGACAGCAAAGACGCCCAGGAAGTAGAAGAGCGGGCTGATCCACGCGGCGGTGGTGGAAGAATCGCCGATGATGGAACCCATGAGCAGGGCAATAATCGGCAGCTTGGCGCCACAGGGAATGAACGTGGTGGTCATGACCGTCATGCGGCGGTCCTTCTCGTTCTCGATGGTCTTGGTGGCCATGACGCCGGGGACGCCGCAGCCCGAGGACACGAGCATGGGGATGAAGGACTTACCGGACAGGCCAAACCGGCGGAACACGCGGTCCATGATAAAGGCGACGCGGGCCATGTAGCCGCAGTCCTCCAGGAAGGACAGCATCACAAAGAGCAGGAACATCTGCGGGACGAAGCCCATGATGGCGCCAATACCGCCGACGATGCCGTCGCAGACCAGCGAATCGACCAGGCCACCGTCCTCGGTGCCACCCGCCACAAGTGCGTCGTGGACCATGGTGGTAATACCCGGAACATACGGGCCATACTCCGCCGGGTCAACCAAATCGGCGGCGTCACCCGCAGCCTCGACAGCTGCGTCATAGGCATCGCGGCCCTGACCGAGCACATACCAGCCGTCGGTACCGAAGAGCTGGTCGTTGGTGAAGTCGGTCACCGTGCCGCCCAGAGTGGAGACGGCGATGTAGTACACGCAGAACATGATGACCACAAAGATCGGCAGGCCCAAAATACGGTTGGTAACCACGCGGTCGATCTTCTCGGAGGTGCTCATCTTGGCCGGAGCCTTGGTGAGGCACTCGTCGATGATGTGGGAGATCACGCCGTAGCGCTCACCGGTGATGATGGACTCGGCATCGTCGTCGCAGTCCTGCTCGCACTGAGCGACCAGCTCTTCGACGCGAGCGGCCTTCTCCTTGGTGAGGTTGATGAGCTTGCAGGCGTCCGCATCGCGCTCGAACAGCTTGACGGCATAGTAGCGGCGCTTGTTGGCGGGGACGCTTGCCGGCAGGTTGTTCTCGATGTGCGTCAGGACATCCTCAATGGAGGAATCGAACTTGTGCTCCGGCACCTGGCCCTTGGAAGCAGCAGACTTCTTAACCTGCTCGAACAGCTCCTTGATGCCCTTGTTCTTAAGGGCCGAGATCATCATGACCGGGCAGCCGAGCTTCTTGGAGAGCCTGTCCGTGTCGATCTTGTCGCCGTTCTTCTCGACCAAGTCGGCCATGTTGAGGGCGACGACCACGGGCAGGCCGGTCTCGATAACCTGAAGCGCCAGGTACAGGTTGCGCTCGAGGTTGGTGGCGTCGACAACCTGAACGACAACATCGGGCTCGCCGCTCATGAGGTAATCGCGCGAGCACTGCTCCTCGGGGCTGTAGGGGGAAAGCGAGTAGATGCCGGGGAGGTCCGTGATGGTAACGTTCTTGTCGCTTAGGAGCTTGGCCTCCTTTTTCTCAACCGTGACGCCGGGCCAGTTGCCAACGTAGCCGTTGGCGCCGGTGATCAGGTTGAAAAGCGTGGTCTTGCCGCAGTTGGGGTTACCCGCCAACGCGACATGGATCTGAGAATCCGCCATTCAATCCTTCTTCCTTGTGTGCCTGCGCTGCTTTCTCCGCGCAGGCTGGATAATGTGCTTCAAAGTTGCAGCATCAAGTTAGAAAAACCTAACTTTATCTGCAGAAATATACGCCTCGGGCCCTTACTGGACCTCGACGACGGCCGCCTCCTCCTTGCGGATGGAAAGCTCGTAGCCGCGCACGTTGATCTCGACCGGATCACCGAGCGGTGCAACCTTCACGACCTTGAACGAAGTGCCCTTGATGAGCCCCAGGTCCATAAGGTGGCGGCGAAGCGCACCCTCACCGTGAAGCTTGACGATGGTGGAGCTCTCGCCCACCTTAACGTCACCCAACGTCTTCATTTACTTGTCCCCCTTTCAGTGCGTACAGAAATACCGTCGACTAACCGACGGTCATGATGTGCATGGCGACCTTGGAATCGATGCCAAAGCGTGCGCCCAGCACCGTGACGATGATATTGGCGCCACTCGAGCTCACCACGTGGATTTCGTTGCCCTCGACAAAACCGAGGTCCTTGAGGTGGTGTTTCATGTCCTCATTGCCCTTTACACGAGACACGCGCACGGTTTCGCCCGCTTTTACCATCGAAAGCGGCATGGCCGGCATCTGCGGTCCGCAAGACATGAGTGGCTCCTAACGTCAGTTCGTCCTCAACATCGACGCGATAAAAGTTAACCACGTCTATGTTCGCTTTAGTAAACTAGCACGTGGTTAACTTTTTGGAAAGGGTCCCTATTCAGATTTCGAAAAAGTTTCCTATATGAAACAAAAGAGGCACCGCAAAGACCATCTCTTTGCGGTGCCTTGTCATACCAATTTATGCAACAAAGGGGACTGTCCCCTTGTCACATTGTTGAGGTTAGAGCGAGAGGTTTCTGATCGACGTAACGCAGGAAGCCTCGTCTACGCCCGAAACGCGGAAGACGACGCTCTCGCCGCACTCGCCGTAGAGAGCCATGAGGCCCATAACATCGCGGCCATCCGTGTGGCGGTCGCCGATGCTGACCGACACGTCGCTACGATGCTTGGCAATGATGTCATAGAGCAGCGCAACCGGGCGGGCATGCAGTCCCAACGGATCTTTAATCGTCTTCGTAAACTCGACCATGTCCCCTCCCACGACATCGCACATTCGGCCGGCAAACCCAGCCACGTGGTAGTTATTGTACGTTACCGGCGCACCCCCGTCTCACAAAAAACGAGGGAAGGCACACGTCCTTCCCTCGTTGCTGGCAATAGGTAGCCGCTCGCCTACATCAGGCGCAGGCTGACGTCCTTGAGCTGGGCGCCGGAAACGGCACTAGGAGCACCCGACATAAGGTCGGAGCCGCTGGCCGTCTTGGGGAACGCCATGACGTCGCGGATGGAGTCGGAACCGGTGAGCAGCATGCACACGCGGTCCAGGCCCAGAGCAAAACCACCCATCGGGGGTGCACCAAACTTGAGCGCCTCCATGAGGAAGCCGAACTGCGACTCGGCTCGCTCCTCGGTGAAGCCCAGGAGCTTGAGCATAGACATCTGCATCTCGGCGTTGTGGATACGCATACCGCCGCCGCCGGCCTCAAAGCCGTCCATGACAAAGTCGTAGGTGCAGGAACCGGCCGCCAGCGGGTCGGCCTCGATCTTGGCGATGTCGGTCTCGGTCGGCAGCGTGAAGGGCTGATGCTCGGCAGCGTAGGCCTTGCGGTCCTCATCCCAGTGGAACAGCGGGAAGTTGACGACCCACAGGAAGTCGTGGCCCTCACGCTTGATCTCGAGTGCGTTGGCCATGTGGGAACGCATGCCGCCCAGGATCTCGTCAGAGAGCAGGCGCGGGCCGGCGGCGAACATCACGAGGTCGCCAGGCTCGACGTCCATGCGCTCGCGCAGAGCCGCCATCTCCTCGTCCGAGAAGAACTTGACGATGGGGCTGTTGATGGAGCCGTCCTCACGGAAGGCGATCCAGGCCAGGCCCTTGGCGCCAAACGTGGAGGCCACGCCGGCGAGCTTATCGATCTTGGCACGTGCCCAGGCGCCGGCGCCCTTGGCGTTGATGGCCTTGACGACAGAGCCCTCCTCGTTTGCGGCGGTCGCAAAGACCTTGAACTTGGAGTTGGCAAAGATGTCGGTCAGGTCGATCAGGTGCATGCCATAGCGGGTATCGGGCTTGTCGGAGCCATAGGTGTCCATGGCCTCCCAGTAGTTCATGCGACGCAGCGGCGTGGGCATCTCGACGCCCATGCGGCCGAAGGCATCGGCCAGGACCTCTTCGAGCGCACTCATAACGTCGTTCTGGTCCACGAAGGACATCTCGATATCGACCTGGGTGAACTCGGGCTGACGGTCGGCACGCAGGTCCTCGTCGCGGAAGCACTTGGCGACCTGGTAGTAGCGCTCAACGCCACCGACCATGAGCAGCTGCTTCAGGAGCTGCGGGGACTGCGGCAGGGCGTAGAAGTTACCCGGCTGGATACGGCTGGGAACGATGAAGTCTCGAGCGCCCTCGGGCGTGGACTTAAACAGGGAGGGCGTCTCGACCTCCATGAACTCACGGTTGTGCAGCGCCTCGCGAATGGCAAAGGTGAAGTCGGAGCGCAGCTTGAGGTTGGCCATCATCTCGGGACGGCGGAGGTCCAGATAGCGATAGCGCAGGCGGGTGTCCTCGCTGGTCTCGATGCCGTCCTCGATCTGAAACGGCGGGGTGACGGACGTGTTGAGCACCTCGGCGTGGTCGGTCAGGACCTCGATCTCGCCGGTCGCGAGCTTGGTGTTGGTGGTCTCCTCGCCACGGGCGCGCACGACGCCGTGAATCTTGATGGGCCACTCGGGACGCATAGTCTCGGCGATCTTAAAGGCATCGCCGTCGGAGTGCTCGGGGTCGAAGGTGAGCTGCGTGATGCCCTCGCGGTCGCGAAGGTCGCAGAAGATAAGGCCGCC
Source organism: uncultured Collinsella sp. (assembly GCA_902494935.1). Lineage (GTDB taxonomy): Bacteria > Actinomycetota > Coriobacteriia > Coriobacteriales > Coriobacteriaceae > Collinsella. The sequence continues at coordinate 3,583 of CABUVH010000008.1, read as the reverse complement.
GTGATCGCGACGACGGCTCACCCAACCGGTGAGGGTGACCTCTTCGCCCACGTTCTCGAAGCGAAGCTCGCCGCAGGTACGGGTGTGCATGGAATGCTCATCGATGGGACGGGTCTGGCTCATACCAGTGATCCTCCTTTATGGATCTGTGCCGCCCCGTGTCGTTCCGGGCGGCGTCGTACAGATTTGCCCAGCCTGCGTAAACCGCGCAGCCAGACATGGCGTTCTATCTTATCGCACCCGCGTCGATGTGCCGCGAAAAAGTAGCTCTTGCCCAAAGACTTGACGGAGACGAAACAATTGACGCGGCCTGACCGTCGCCAAGGCGCGCCGCGTGCGACAATGTGCCCCAATACAACCGCACTCGGAAAGGCCCGTCATGACCGCACGCCTCATCGTTATGGATATCGACTCCACGCTCATCAACCAAGAAGTCATCGACCTGTTGGGCGAGGAGGCCGGCGTGGGCGAGCAAGTTGCACAGATCACCGAACGCGCCATGCGCGGCGAGCTCGACTTTAAGCAGGCGCTCGAGGAGCGCGTGGGGCTGCTTGCCGGCCTGGATGAGAGCGTGTTCGAACGCACCTTTGCGCGCGTGACGTTTACCCCCGGCGCGTTGGAGCTTGTGCGATCGGCGCACTGCAAGGGCTGGAAGGTCGGCGTGGTAAGCGGTGGCTTCCACGAGGTCGCCGACAAGATCGTGGCCGCCGCGGGCATCGACTTTTGCCTCGCTAACCGCCTGGAGGTCGTGGACGACAGGCTCACCGGCAAGCTGGCGGCAAACATTGTGACCAAGGAATCCAAGCTCATCCAGCTGTTGGATTGGGCAGTTGAGTGCGGTGTCGACATGGCACACACCGTGGCAATCGGCGACGGCGCCAACGACATCCCCATGATTCAGGCCGCGGGCACGGGCATCGCGTTTTGCGCCAAGCCCAAGACGCGCGAAGCCGCCCCGTTTGCCATCGACGAGCGCAACCTGATGCTCGCCATGGACATCATCCTGCGCGACTAGCCGATCCGTCTAACAATTGAATCAGTCTGTCCTATAGTTTCCGAACAATTTTGTCTTAGTGTTCGGAAACATACCCTTTGAGTGCTAGACTTTGCGCCGTCGAAGGGAACATATATGGATAAGCGAGATCTTGAGCAGTTGCTGAGCGATGTTGCCGGCGGAGCAGTCGCCCCGGCAGTCGCCCTCACGCGCATCCAGACGGCGCCAACCGCCGATCTGGGTTTTGCGCAGCTCGATCTTTCGCGCGGGGTGCGCCAGGGAGCCGGCGAGGTTGTCTACGGCGCCGGTAAAACCGCCGAGCAGATTGCCGCCATTATCAAAGCGCTGCGCGATGCCGGCCAGGAGCGCATCCTGGTCACGCGCCTGGATGCCGAAAAAGCCGCGCGCACCGCTGAGCTTCTCGGCAACGGCATCGACCTGGGATATGTCCCGGACGCACAGCTCGCCCTCGTGGGAGACAAGCCCTCCCCTACCGGCAACGGACGCATCGTTGTCGCCTGCGCCGGGACGAGCGACCTGCTCGTCGCCGAGGAAGCCGCATTGACGGCCGAGTTCTATGGCAACGAGGTCGACCGCCTCTACGACGTAGGTGTCGCCGGCCTGCACCGCCTGCTCGCGCATGCCGAGGAACTTGCCCAGGCACAGGTGGTCATCGCCATCGCCGGCATGGAGGGCGCGCTGGCGAGCGTTATCGGTGGTCTGGTGAGCTGTCCGGTCATCGCCGTTCCCACCAGCGTGGGCTACGGCGCGAGCTTTGGTGGCGTAGCCGCGCTGCTCGCCATGCTCAACTCCTGCGCCAGCGGCGTTTCGGTCGTCAATATCGACAACGGCTTTGGCGCCGCCTACCAGGCAAGTCTTATCAATCATCTGAGCGCCGGTACACCCCGCGCCCGTTAAGGAGCATTCCATGTTCAACCATCAGCATACGCTTATCATCGACGGCACCTCGGGCATCAGCGGCGATATGACCGTCGCGGCCCTACTCGACCTGGGCGCCAGCGAGGAGCATCTGCACGAACAGCTCGCCACGCTGCCGGTCGACGGCTTTTCGATCGCCGTGACGCGCGTAAACAAGCACGGCATCGACGCCTGCGATTTCGATGTCCAGCTTGCAGAGGAGCTCGAGAACCACGATCACGATATGGTCTGGCTCTACGGCAATGAAGCAGCTGCCGAGCACACGCACGAGCACCACCATCATGATCATGGCGAGCACGGACACGAGCACTGCCGTGGCCATGACCATGAGGTCCACGGCCATGGCCACGAGGGCTATCATCACGCCCACCACCATCACCACCGCTCTTTGGCAGACGTCACCGCCATCATCGACGGCTCGCAGCTAAGCGATGGCGCCAAGCGTCGCGCCCTCGCCATTTTTTCCGTACTCGCTGCTGCCGAGGCCAAGGCTCACGGCAAAACGCCCGACACCGTCCTGTTTCACGAGGTGGGCGCCGTCGACTCCATCGTCGACGTCTGCTCTGTCGCCATCTGCCTCGACGACCTGGGTATTGAGGACATCGTGGTCGAGTCGCTCTCCGAGGGCCACGGCACCATTCGCTGCGCCCACGGCCTCATGCCTATTCCCGTCCCCGCTGTCGTCAACCTGTGCCAGGCGGGCGATATCGCCCTCACGCCTGCACCGGTCGCCGGCGAGCTCGTGACGCCCACGGGCGCCGCCATCGTCACCGCGCTGCGCACGTCCGACCAACTGCCTTCACGCTACCGCATCGAAGCCGTCGGCTACGGCGCCGGCAAGCGCCCCTACGAGGGTTGCTCCGGTACGCTCCGCTGCCTGCTCGTTCACGCAGACGCATAGCCATGGATGCCCGCAAGGCCAAAAGCCGCGCTGCGATCGTCGCGGCGTTCTCCGAGCTGCTGCGCGAAGAGGACTACGGCAAGATCACCGTCGGTGACATCATCGCTCGCGCCCATGTGGGTCGGGCCACGTTCTACGGCCTCTTCAAGAGCAAAGATGACCTACTCGCTGAGCTCGTGTGCGATATCTGCACCCATGCCCTCGACGATGACGGTACGCCCCTCGATGATCCGCTCGTGCAGGTCGAGCATATCCTCAACAACCTCTGGGAACGTCGCCAAGGCGTCCGAGCGCTGGTAGCTGGCGCCGGCTCACGCGTCTTCGCCGACTGCTTACGCAAGACCATCATGTCACGAGCAGCCGAAACCGTGCCCGTCGACCCCTCAGGCCCCGCCGGCACCATGGACCGAAGCTTCCTACTACACCACATAGCCTCAAGCTTTGTAGGAATGGTCCAATGGTGGGCCTGGCACAATTTCCAAGCAGATAAAGCCGACGTAGCCAAAGACTACCTCTCAGCCATAAAGCCCCTCTTCACCTAAGTAAGAAGCTCATCCCAAATCATCGACCCAACCCAGGGCTCCGCGCACCCCAAAGTGTCACTCGCGCCTCAACGCCCCCACCAGCAACAAGCGCCCACCACATCCAAATTCAGATATATATGTTGGGTTGCTTGCTCGAGCGCAGCAAAGACCCCGCAGCCGTCCGCATGGGGTAACTTCCCAGCGCACTCCGCAGGACGAAAGAAC
>CABUVH010000007.1 GCA_902494935.1 uncultured Collinsella sp. | reverse complement strand
TCTACAGTCCTGCGCAAGACGGAAAGCACATTAAGTGCTTTCCTTTGCGTGCGGAACTCGCGACAAACTTAACCCCCGCCCTCAGCCCCGGAAGCCCTCCCTGCCGTCACATTATTCAACCAGTTTTGCGGGCGTGCGCCGCTGCGCGGCTAGCCCGCGTGCTCCTCGGCGGGGTTGGTCTGATTGTTTTTGTTGAAGCTCTGCCTTTGGCTCAAATGGAAACGGGGGACGCATTTGCATCCCCCGTTTTTGTTGTGGTTACTCTAGATCAATAAATTTGGTGCTTATGATCTTGCCGTCTTTTACTAGCATTCTGGCCATGGTGGGGCCTCGGGTGCCTCTGGGGTAGCTAGCGCTGCCCGGGTTGAGGACTAAACAACGGCCCACTTGGGCTTCTTTGGTTACGTGGGTGTGACCATTGATGGCTACGTCTACGGATCCCACCGGAAGGTCTTCGCGGTAGTGGGCTACGGCGAATTTGAGGCCTTCGTAGGTAAAGAGCGCAAGACGGTCTACATCGGGACCGTAGTCGCGGTAGTAATCGTTGTTGCCCAGTACGGCCCGCACGGGGGCGATGGTGCATAGGTGCTCGTAGTCCATCTCTGACGTGAGATCGCCGGCGTGGATGATCAGGTCTGCGCCCTCAAGCTCATCCAAGAGCGCAGGCGATAAATAGCCGTGGGTGTCCGAGATGATGTCGATGCGCTTGGCGCTTGCGCTGTTCATGGGATCCCTTCCGCAAAAAACGATTCGGCAGATACATACAAAAAAGCCCCACGGCTCCGCAGACGATGGGTCTACAGGGCTGCGGGGCCAGTGTGCTAGAGACTCAGAGCCTTCTTGAGCGGCACGACGCGGCGGCGCGAAACCGGCACGCGTTCGTCGACGCCCGTAATGCCCAGCTGGATGGCGCCCGAGGGCACCGTCTCGACGTCCGTAACGCACGCCAAGTTGACGATATAGCGGCGGTGAACACGGAAGAAGCCAAAGTCGCAGAGCTTGGCCTCAAACTGCGCCAGCGAGGTCGTCGACAAAAAGCGATCATCGACGGTATAGATGCAGGAGTAATCGTCCTTGGCCATGATAAAGCGAATGTCGTCCACGGGAATGAGCACCTTGCGGCCGCCCTTTTCCACCGGGATACGCTCGATGGTCACCTTGCTGTCCGTAACCGGCTTGGTGCGTTGCATGACCTTCTCGATCGCGCGATCCAAGCGAGCTTCCTCGACCGGCTTCATCAGATAATCGACGGCATCCACGTCGAATGCCTCGACCGCATGGTCACTATACGCAGTCACAAACACGATCGCCGGCGGATTTTTGAGCTTATGCAGCGCCTCGGCAAGTTGCAGGCCCGAGGCACCGGGCATCGAGATATCGAGAAACACGACATCCACGCGACTTTCCATAAGCATCTCGATGGCGGAGCGGACGCTCGACGCCTCCGTGATCGTGCCGATCTTGCCCGTTTGCTCGAGCAGGAAGCGAAGCTCCGAGCGAGCCGGCGCCTCATCATCCACAATCATCGCACGCAGCATAGGGATAAAACCTTTCGTCAACTAACTACGCCGGGCATCCGTCGCATGACGTTGAGCCCGTAGCCTTTTATTTTACTCTTGAATGTCGAAGATGCTCTCTGACAAATCAAGATGAAGGAGCACTTTGGTGCCCTTGCCCGGCGCCGATTCGACACGCGTATAGGAGTGCGGCCCATAAAAGCGATGGATGCGCTCCGAAATATTGTGCATGGCCACACCGGCGCCGCCACCCTGGGGAGAGCTGGCGTCGGGACGGGCAGAACGCTCGTCAAACAGTCTGGCGGCGGTACCCTCATCCATGCCCACGCCATTATCGGCCACGGCAATCAAGATTGCATCCTCGCCGTCTTGGTGAACGGTCACGTCGATCCTCAGGGCGTCGTCATCGCCCATGCCATGACGTACGGCGTTCTCGACAATCGGCTGGATCACGAACGCCGGCACCAGCGTATCTTCCACGTCCTCGGACACATCGAACGTCGCAAGCACGCGGTCCTCGCCAAAGCGGGCCTTCTCAAAGGTAAGGTAGCGCTTGGTCTGTGCGACCTCGCGCGAGACCGGAATAAGCGATCCCGAGTTGTCGAGCGTGGCACGATAGAACGATGAGAACTCACGAAGCAGTTCGCGGGCCCGCAGCGGGTCGGTGCGCGTAAACGATGCAATGGTGTTCAGCGTGTTGAACAGGAAGTGCGGGTTAATCTGCGCCTGCAGCGCACGCACCTCGGCGCGCGCTGTGAGTTCCTTTTGCACCTCGAGCTCGTGGATGGCGAGCTGCGTGGACAAGATCTCGGCAAAGCCCGAGGCAAGCGCATACTGGGTACGGTCGACGGCGCGCGGGGTCTTGTAGTAGAACTTGAGCGTGCCGACGGTACGATCGCCCACCTTGATGGGGGCGATAATGCCGGCGGGGACTTGGTTGTGCGAGCCGTCCGAGCCCACGACATCCACCATACGGTTGAACGACTGCACGATGCCATGTTCGATAACGTAGCGTGTGGCAAGCGTGTGGATGGGAGTATCGGGCAGCAGTTTTTCCTCAAACTCGCCCGCGCAGGCAAGCACGTTGTCCTCGTCGGTGATGGCCACCGTCATGGCGCGCGTCTCGGGCAAAATGCGCCGGCACACCAAACGCGCCGACTCCTGCGTCAGACCGCCCTTAATGTCCTCGAGCATGGCCGAGGCCACCGAGAGCGTCTCCTCGGTGTACTGGGAGCGCACCGAATCGGGATTGAGCGTCAAAAAGATAAAGATGCACAGAAAGATGCACAGCAGCGCGCAGGCAATCACCGTGGCGATCGGCTCGATACCGGTCACCAAGGCAAAAATAAAGTACACCAGCACGCAAATGGCGCAGGCAACGGCAATGATGCGAAAGATTGATATTGAACTATCGCGCTGGGCGCGGCGGTCGATCATTCGGCCCCCTCCAGGATACTGATCAGTTGTGCGTCACGCCAAAGCCCGTCCATGATCTTGGGCCAAAAGCTCTGGAAACGCAGGTAGCTTGCAGCGTTTTGGCGCGCATAGGCCTTTGCCTCGCCGATACCATGGCGCCAAATGCGCAGGTAGCCCTCATGCTCGCGGGTAAACACGCTGCGGACCATAGCGGTCTTGCGCACGCGGTCGTCGAGCTCGCGCGAGATCCACGGACCTGGATAGGGCATGAGCGATGCCGCCGTAACGGGAATGAGCTCCTTTTGATGCGCGGCGAATGTCAACTTGGCCCGTTCGTAGTACCAACGGTATACATCCTGCATAAAGCGCGGTGAGCGCTTTTCGGACTCCGGAGGCAGATGGCGCACGGTCCACTCGTTATCGAACCACACGTCGTAGCCAAACATGCGCATGTTAAAGAGGTAATCCAAGTCCTCGCCGCGGGTGATAAACGGGTCAAAGGCCACACGCGTAAAGGCGCGGGCGTGCAGGGCCATCAGGCCGCCGCACACGTAGTTGGAACGCGAGATGCGGGTGCCCGAGAGCGCCTTTTTCATCCAACGGTTGAACTCGATGCGCTTGGTCCACCAACGATGGCAGATGCCCGCCTTGTCCGTGGGAGCCAGCGGCGAGCCGTCGCGATCGTAGAAATAACCGCTCTTGACCAAGATCGGCAAGCCCTGACGCGTCTGCTGCCCCAACGCATAGGTCGCGCGCTTCATAAAGTCGGCGTCGATGACAGTCTCATCGTCATCCAAAAAGATAACCGCGTCATGCCCCAGCACAGCGGCACAGGCTAGCCCCATATTGCGGATGGCACCGTAGCCTCGCAGGCTCACGCACTCGCCCGAACCCTTGGGCGCGATCTGAGCAACCCGGTCTGCGATATGCGAGGCCTGGGTGTTGGTGACAACGGTGACCTTGAGCGTGGGATGCGCGTCGACAATCTCGTGCACGCGCAGCGACACATCGGCTGTAGCAGAAACGGGACAGACCACCAAAAGGATGATGCGCGGGATGTCGCGCACCTGCTCAAGCGAGGCCAGGCAGCGGTCGAGTTCGGGATTGTCGGCGTTGAGTCGTGTCGAATGGTCATAGGTGCCAGGGGCGTTTGCGCAAGCGTCATCGCCCGCCCAATACGTTGGAATCACGACTGTGGCGTTCATGCCTTACCCTCCCTGCAACACAAAAACGGGGCGCCGCCAAACACAGGCGACGCCCCGCGACCTAGCTGATTCCATCATACCCACTTGGGCAAATCATTGCTCGCAAGTCGCAATGTTTATTGCGGATAACCCCAAAAGAGTACCGTGGACAGGCACAATAGCCGCTCGCTCCTATGCGGCATGCTCTGCCGCCCGAGTCATGCGGGACAGGCGGACCAGCAGCATAAAGCCAACGATCAGCAGCACGCCAATGGAAAGGACGCCCAGCGACGGGTTGCCGGTCAGCGAGGTGACGACCGACACCAGGAAGGTGCCCATAACGCTTGCATAACGACCAAAGATGTCAAAGAAGCCGTAGTACTCGTTGGACTTTTCCTTGGGGATAATGCGGCCAAAGTAGCTACGGCTGAGCGCCTGCACGCCGCCCTGGAACAGGCCGACCATAATGGCAAGCACCCAAAACTCAAAGGCGGTCTTTAGGAAGAACGCGGCGAACAGCACAATGCCCATATAGGCGGCGACTGCCACCAAGATCATGTTGAGCGTGCCCACGCGTCCGGCGAGCTTGCCGTAGATGATGGCGGACGGAAAGGCCACGAACTGCGTAACGAGCAGCGCCAGGACCAACTGGGTCGAATCGATGCCCAAGGCCGATCCGTAGCTGGTTGCCATGGAAATGACCGTGTGCACACCGTCGATATAGAAGAAGAACGCGATCATGTAGACCAGCACGGTCTTGTTGTGGGCGATCTCGCGCATGGTGTGTCCGACCTCGGAGAACACACCGCCCACGATGCGGCCGATAGTGTCCTCAGGACCGCGCTCGCGACCGTACTTTTGCTTATAGGTGCGAATGAGCGGCAGGGTAAAGATGAGCCACCAGGCACCAGTGATGATAAACGACAGACGCGTTGCCAGCATGGTAGGGACGCCAAGAGCGGGGCCACCCATGATGAGCGCCAGGCAGATGACGAACGGCACGGTGGAACCGATGTAGCCCCAGGCATAGCCCGAGCTGGACACGGCGTCCATGCGCTCGTCGGTGGTAATGTCGGGCAGCATGGCGTCGTAGAACGTCATAGAAGAGTTAAGGCCGATGGTGCACAGCACGTACACGGTCAAAAATGCCATGGCGGACATTGGGATAGCCTGCGCCAGGCAAAGCACCAGGCCCGTGAGGAAGAAGCCCAAGAAGAACTTGATCTTGTTGCCGGCATAGTCGGCAAGCGCGCCCAGAATGGGCATGAGCATGGCGATGACCAGCGAGGCGATCGTCTGCGCATTGCCCCAGGCGACCACCAGGTCGGCCGAGGAAGCACCGGTATTGATGGCGTTAAAGTAAATGGGCACCACCGAGGTATTGAGCAGCACGAGGGCCGAATTGCCCACATCATACATAACCCAGTTACGCTCGAGCTTGGTGTATTTCATGGACAGGGACCCTTCGTATTCGCCCGATATGCAGTTAGTTCATCGTACCCTAATTGTCCAGAACCGCCGGTAAGGATTCGGCAAAGGGGCACGCACGGGCCCTATTCCTCGCGGTCGAACTCCTCATCGGCTTCGAGCACGCGACCGCTGTAGTTGACGTGACTGGTCACGGCATCCATGTCACCGGTCTCGATAAAACGTGCGACCGTGCACTCGTAATCGACCAGCGCGCGATCAAAGACCTCGGGGAAACTCTCGTTCGAGACCTCGTCGGTAAAGGGATTCTTCCATGTCAGATAGCCCAGGTTACCGGTGCGCTCGGGCAGCTCCGTCGTCACGCGATGGGCAAGGCCGTCGAGCAGCGAGTAGTCGTGCACCAAGCCCTCAACCAGCGAGATCGCGCGCGTCTTTACGGAGCCGGCCGGCTCAATCGCGCGGTAAAGTCGCTGCATATTGGCAACGGCAGCACCGTACTCCCCCGCCGGAATGTCAATGCCGTACACGCGTCCGGCAACATAGCTCATCAGCACGCCGGCCACGCGATTGATGCGATCGGTGGTGACGATCTCGCCCGCCGGCGGGTAATCGTCGACCGTAGCGCCGGCGCGTTTAAGCTGCAGCATCAGTACATCCAGGTCGCTCTCGATCACGGCATGAACTTGACTGCTCGAATCCTCAAGCTCTGAGTCGGATTCCACGATGCCAAACTGCTGCTCATAGACAAAGGGATGGGCGTTGCGGTCGAGCACGTAATGAGACAGCAGGCCCAGCGCAAAAGCGCGACCCAAGCTGGCGTCGCGCGGCAGCAGATGCGACACGCCGTCGCGCAGGCACGCGAACTGGCGAGACATGCGCGACCGATGCATGACCTGCGCCAGCAGCGTGCAGTCGGAAACACGCGGTGTCAGAATGTGAAAGAAAAACGGGTCGGGGCCTTGGTTGCCCAAGATAAAGGCAATGCGCTCTTCATCGGACGTGATGACGCCCTGCGGAAGACGGTCGATGCTTTCCTCGCCAAACAGATGATGGGTGATAAGCGCGGGCATAATGATCCTTTCGATTTCATTCGATGCCACCCATTATGCCCACCGCGCGCCCATGCCAAACCTGCGATGGTAAACGACGGCACGCAAGCCTCTTACGCAAGCCCCAGGTGCGACTTGACCTCGGCGGCGCGACGACGGGACACCGGTACCGTCGAGTTCACGCGGTCGAGCCTGAGCTCCATCAACCCCGTGGAGCCAATCTCGACATTGTGCACGTCTTCCAAATTGACCAGATAGCTGCGATGAACGCGAATAAAGCCCTCGGAGACCAAGCGACGCTCGAGCGAAGAGATCGACTCATTGATCAGGTACGTTCCCTCGGCGCAGATGGCGTTGCAAAAATCGGCGCGCGCCTCAAAGTAGCAGACGTCTGCGGCGGGAATGAACACCTTTTTGCCCCCGCGGTCCACCGTCAGACGCAAAGGCTGGCGCGGAGCGTGGGCAACACGACGGGCACCCAAGGCTGCCTCGATCTTGTCGAGTGCCTTTGACAGGCGTGCGTCCTCGACCGGCTTGACGACATAGTCGACCGCATCGAGGTTATACGCATCGGCGGCAAATTCGGCAAACGCCGTCACAAACACAACCACCGGCGGCGTCTTTAGGTTCTGCAGCGTCTCGGCAAGCTCAATTCCCGAGCGACCGGGCATGGTAATGTCTAAAAACAACACGTCGGGCTTGTTCGACAGAATCGACTCCACGGCTTCGGTGACATTGCCCGCCTCGGCAATCTGACCCACACGCGTATCCTTTTCCAACAGATAGCGTAGCTCAGCCCTAATGGGAGGCTCGTCATCAACCACCAAGATGTTCCAGCCTTCGGACATATGTGCTTCCCCTCTTTTTCTCTCAATCCAACCGCGTGCTACGCCGTCAACGGCGCAGGCTCATGCGGCTCGCCGTTCAGCTCGACGATGACCTGCGTTCCCACGCCCTCCTGGGACTTCACGCGCATGCCGGAATCTTCTCCGTAAAAGAAATGGATGCGCTGAAGCACGTTGAAGAGCGCCAGGCCGCAACCTCGCTTGACGGAGCCGTCGGCGGTAATGCTCTCGGGCTCCTCCAGGCGATGTTGCTCAAACAGATGCGCGCAGACCTCTTCGCTCATACCGATGCCATCGTCCTCGACGATGATCTCCAAACCGTCATCGGTCTCGAAAGCCCTAACATGAATAGAAAGCGGCTCGGTCTCGCGCTGCGCGTGCTTGATGCAGTTTTCGAGCAACGGCTGCAAGATAAACGGCGGCACCATGCAATCGCGCACCTCAAAGTCGATATCGACCGAGACGCGCAGACGGCCGTCGCCATAACGAGCCTGCATAAGATTGATATAGCGAGTGCCCTGTTCCACCTCGTGCTCGAGCGTTGTGAGGGTATCGGAATCAGAAAGCGTCTGACGGTAGTAGTTGGAGAAGTCGATCAGCAGCGACCTGGCCTTGTCCGGCTCGGTACGCACGAGCGACACGATGGTGCTGATGGTGTTAAACAGAAAATGAGGATCGACCTGCGATTGCAAGGCGCGCAGCTCCACGCGGGCCGTAAGCTCGTCCTGGCGCTCGAGCTCAAAGCTCGCAAGCTGCGTGGAAATGAGGTCGGCAAAGCCCGAGGCAAGCGCCGTCTGGCGCATATCGATGCTGCTCAGACGGGGATAATACAGCTCGAGCGTGCCCACGCAATGCCCGCGCACGGTAAGCGGCGCGACAATACCGGCGCGCAGGCGCGGAAAGTAGCCACCCGTCTCGGTCGAGGCATCGCGCGAGAACACGCTTTGCTCACCGCTGTTGATCACGTTGAGCGTAGTCCGCAGTACCACCGGGGTGCCCGCGGGGCATTTTGCCGAGTCCTCGCCCCAGCTCGCCAACACCTGCCTGCCGTCGGTAAAGCAGATGGCAGAGGCGATCGTTTCGGACAGGATGATCTTAGAGGCGCCCAGAGCAGCTTCGGGCGTAAGGCCGCGCGACGTGTAGGCGAATATTTTTGAAGCGATGGCGAGCGTGCGGTCGGTTGCGCTCGATGTGAGGTCGTCGGGAACGACAAAGACGTACGAGAAGAAGAAGCACAGCATGACCAAGCCGGCAATGACGACAACGGCCGGAACGGGATTGGGATTATCGGTTAGATCCCAGATGAGCAGCAGGATAAGCAGCGGAACGACAATACCGAGCAAGATGGCTTGAACCACATGCTGAGCGGTACGAAAGACCTTGGTAGAGTTGTAGCTCTTGCCCAGAATCAGCCTATTGAGATCCACCGTCATCTCCTTCTTACCGACGCACCCCATAGCAATAAAGAGGGCCGCAAGCGACCCTCTCCATTGCATTATGCAATCAAATACTGTGTTTTACATCAAGCCATCGATGAACGGTAGCTTAGGCGCTGTACTTGTTTGCCTCGCCGAAGGTGCCGCCCTCGACAATCCAGCCGTCCTTCATGATGACGTCCATGTTGTCGGTGTTGAGCACGTGGATGTCGGCGGCGACGTCACCGTTGACGACCAGCAGGTCGGCGCACTTGCCGGCCTCGATGGACCCGGTCTCGTCCTCGATGTGGCACATCTTGGCACCGTTGAGGGTGGCACAGGTGATGGTCTCGACCGGGGTGAAGCCGATCTTGTCGACGAACTCGTACATCTCCTCGATGGAGCAGGTGCCGTACGGGGTGACGAAGGAGAAGGAATCGGAGCCGATCGTCATGACGACGCCGCGCTTCTTGGCCTCGCGCAGGCAGTCGTAGTTGCGCTGCAGCTCCTTCTCGACCAGGGTGCCCTCGTACTTGTCGTGCAGCTCGGGGACGTAGACGGGCGGATAGGTGGCGTACCAGGTGGGCAGGAAGGCGATCGTCGGGGTGAAGAAGGTGCCCTGCTCGGCCATGAGGTCCATGGTACGCTCATCGATATCGAAGCCGTGAATCAGCTGCTCGCAGCCAAAGCGAACGGAATCGTAGGCAGCGGCGTGGTTGTTGTAGCAGTGGCTCCACACGGGGATGCCGACCATCTTTGCCTCTTCGACCACAGCCTGAATCTCCTCGGAGCAGTAGTGCTGGTCGCGGCCGGAGTCCCAGCGCCAGATGCCGCCACCGGTAGCCCAGATCTTGATGGCATCGGGGTTCTCACGCAGGCGACGACGGACGGCCTTGCGCAGATCCCAAGGACCGTCGACCTGATCGCCCCAGGGGTGCGATTCCTTGTTGAGCTCCTGGCTGCAGTGGTGGGAGTCGCCGTGGCCGGCAACACGGCAGAAGCCAAGGCCGGTGGCCAGAACGCGCGGGCCCTTGAAGACGCCCTTGTCGATGCAGTCACGGATCTGGATACCAAAGCGGCCGATCTCGCAGACGGTGGTGAGGCCGTGGGTGAGGCAGTCGTAGGCCTGCTTGACGGCGACGGCCTGCTTCTCGAGGAGCGGCTGCATGACCCAGTCGGTGTCATCGTCGGTCAAGTTGCCCGAGAAGTGCAGGTGGGTGTCGATCAGGCCGGGAAGGACGGTCTTGCCGGCGGCGTCGATGACCTCAACGCCCTCGGGAAGGTCCTGCATGGCGCCGGCGTACTCGATCTTGCCGTTGTCGTCGACGAGAACGAGGGAGTTCTCGACCGGCTCGGCACCGGTACCGTCGATGAGCTTGCCGCCAACGATTGCATACTTAGTGGACATGGTTCCTCCTTATGGATCCATATAGTGGGCGAGACCGTGTTGGGTTAAGGCCTCACAAAGCTACCCAAGTGGTGCCGGGTTCGGTGCGCGGAAGAGAGGGGCCCGCGCACCTGATCCGCCCCGGCTAGGCGTTACTTTTTGCGGGAATTGGTGAAAGCCATGAGGGCCAGGCCAATAGCCAACCAGCCGATCACGATGCTCCACTCCACCATGTTGAGGGAAGCGGGAGAGAACGGAATCACGAGCAGGCCGATGATGATGGCGCAGGCAGCGATAGCGAGGCCGATGCCAAACTTGCCGCCGGGCACCTCGTAGGGACGAGGCAGGTCGGGCTCGGTGAAGCGCATGCGCAGGCAAGCGAGGGCGACCATGCCGCAGGAGAAGATGAAGGCGAGAGCCGACACGTTGGTCAGGGGGATGAACATGTTCTTGCCCAGGAACGGACCGACGACGGTGATGACGCCCAGAACGACGCAGGCGAGCTTGGGAGCGCCGGACTTGGGGTCGACCTCGGCGAACTGCTCGGGCAGCTGGCCCTTGCGGCCCATGGCGAGCATGATGCGGCTTGTGGCGCCGTAGAAGGAGTTCATCGGGCCCATGGGTCCAAGCGTTGCGATGACGAGCATGGCCAGGTACAGGAGCATATTGATGCCCTTGAGGCAGGCGAGCGCGGGAACCGGGCTCTTAACGAACTCATGCCAGTCGAGGATGGTGCCGAACGAGTAGATACAGACCATGTAGAAGCCGCCGGCGGCCAGCAGTGCCAGGGAGATGATCTTGCCGAACTTGTTCCAGTTGAGGCCCTCGGCTGCTTCCTCAGCCTGCTGAGGAATGGTGTCGAAGCCGGCGTAGAAGAACGGAGTCAGAACCAGGACTGACACGATGCCGGCGAACAGACTGGTGCTCTCGGTAGCGGCCTTGCCGCCGCCAGCGCCGGTGACCTGGGAGAACACGGGCATGGCGTTGTCCGGCGAGCCGGTGAACAGCGAGACGCCCATGGCGAGCAGCATGCCGCAGAGCAGGGCCTTGGTCAGGAAGGCCTGGAGCTTGGCGGCCGAGCTGGCACCGCGGAAATTGAGGAAGATGACGTAGACTGCAAAGCCGAGCGCGATCAGCGTCGGGAACAGGTAAACGTCGGCGCCCAGGATGGTGTAGAGCTTGACGGCGCGCAGCCACTCAAGACCGGGCAGGCTACCGAACATCTCGGACACGAGGGTCGAGATGGCGATGGCCTCCCACGGGCACAGGATGCCGTTGCCCAGGGCCAAAAGCCATCCGGTGATGTAGCTCAGCGTACGGCCAAAGCTACGATCGACATACTCGACGATGCCACCCGAAATGGGGATAGCAGCCGTGAGCTCACCGAAAACAGCTCCGACGGGCACGAGGAAGATTGCACCCAAGAGGAATGCGATCATAGCGGGAACGGGACCGCCGCCCACGACCATCCAGTCGCCGACCTGCAGAACCCAACCGGTACCGATGATGGCACCGAAGCCGATGGTGAAGAAGTTCCAGAGCGAGAGCGTTTTCTTCATGCCGCCGTTATCCTCGACTGCAACTTCTGCGTTCTTGTCCGCCATTGTTCCCCTCCTTTCCTTTTTGACGCCCCTTGACGTCACCCCTTGCGCGGTCTGTTTTGCCGCGCGCTTTTATTTCGTGGCTTTAAGATACGGCCTTGGCACAGCAGCGCCGCTTGTAGCTCGACCGAAGGCAGAACTGCAAAACGAGCGGCGCCGTTTTTGGGACGAACGGCGGGAGACGTCATTCGTCTTGGACGCTTTCATCTTGTCTGCTTTTGAATACCTGTTGCCGTGACGCTTGGCGCGCGGCGCGGCAACGTTCATACCATTTGTCAGGCTTTTGGCGCACATGCCCATGTGTCGTGCATCTTTTTATGTAGGATAGACAAGTTACACATGAGGCAAGGTGATTCGAATGGCATACGGATACAATGACGGCGACCAACGGCCACAAAGCGTGCGCCTTGCCGGCCGCACCACGCCAACGCCCAGAAGCACCTCCGACAACGACAACCCGCAGCGCCCCCAAGAGCAGCCCGGGGCTTCTTCGCGGCAACAAAGCCATACCGTGCAGCAGTCAGACCGTGTGAGTACGAGCACGCGCCAACGCCAGACCGACACATCGCAGCCACGCCGCTACGATCGCCGTAAGACCGACTACTACGTCAAGCGCTCCTTTTCGCGACCTCAACGCGATCGCGGCAATTCCGCCCCTCACCCCGCGTCGCACACCACAAGCCACGCGCTTCCGGCCCGCCGCCTACGCCTTGCGCTTTGCTCCATTGCCGCCTGCCTCGTCTTTGTGTTTTTGGGATCCTGTATCTCCCACGGATCAGCCGGTCTTGAGCCCACTGCCGAGGACAAGCTGCTTAAAGCTCCCGTCGCGCCCGGTTACTCCTTTGCGTTCTCGACCCCACGCTCGCAATGGCAGGCCGGCGCCATGCCCCACATCTACCAAATTGACCCCGCATGGTCGGAGCTGCCCTATGCCGGTGGCACTATTCGAGAAAACGCTTGCGGTCCCACTTGCCTCACCATGGTCTATATCTTTAAGACCGGCCACACCGATAAGACGCCGGTCGATGTATGCGCACTGGCCGAAGCCGGCAACTACGCCCCCACTGGTGCCACCGAGTGGTCGTTTATGACAGGCGGCGCGTGGCAGCTGGGGCTCAACGGAACACAGCTCTATAACGATCGCGAATCGATTACCCAAGCACTTCGCTCGGGTGCGCCCGTCATCGCCGCAGTGCGCCCCGGTACGTTTACCAACGTAGGCCACTACATCGTGCTCTACGGCATCGACGACGCCAACCAGATTGGCGTCTACGACCCCAACTCGGCCAGCCGCAGCGCCCGCCGCTGGGGCGTCGTAGAGGTCCTCAACGAAGTCGAAGCCATGTGGGCCTACTACTAGTCATTGGGGATAATCATTGGGGACAGACTTAAATGAGTAGCCCCAGGCTGCCAGGAACTGCCGACACGGAAAGCGCATCCCATTTTGGAGCTCAATAGCGGGATGCACTTTCCGTTAGCGGCCCGTTTGGGAAACTACGTTCCACTTTCCGGCAACATTCCGGGATGCATTTTCCGGTTGAGGCCCTCAAGGGAAACTATGTCCCATGTTGGACGCTCATTCTGGGATGCGCTTTCCGCAGTTGATTGATGCGGGCTTTAAGGACTGTTCCAAGCTGCCAGCAGAAAAGGAACGTCCCCAAGTGCCGGGTTTCCGCAGTCATTGGGGACAGACTTAAATGACTAGTCTTTTAAGAACGTCCCCAATGACTACCCACAGAATGAGGGTCTCATCGGGGACTAGGTAAATAGCAAAAGCCCCCGCGGCCGATGAACTGCACCCCAAAACTTGGACGGCTTAAATAAGAACTACGCCGCAAGGGACTGTCTCCGGAACTCCTCCGGGGTCAGTCCCTTCAGTTTAACCTGGCGCCTCCTCGTGTTCCAATGGACCACGAAGTCGTCGAGGTCCGCCTTGAAGGACTCGAAGTCCGGCCACGTCCTTCCGCGGAAGAACTCGTCCTTGATGTGGCCGAACACCTGCTCCGTCGCGCCGTTGTCGATGCAGTTGCCCTTCCGGGACATGCTCTGCACCACGCCGGCCTCCTCCAGCCGCCTGCACCAACCGGCCTGCTGGTACTGCCAGCCCATGTCCGAGTGCAGGATCGGCCTGGAGCCCTCGGGCTTCCTGGACACGAGCTGGTCGAGCAGCTCGTGCTGCTGAGCCATGTTGGGGTGCAGCGACGTGGACCAGGCGACGATCTCCTTGCTGCCGAAGTCGTAGACCGGCGCGAAGTAGGCCTTGCCCCAGGGCTGCTTGAACTCGATGACGTCGGTGCCCATCTTCTCCCACGGCCCGTCGGCGGCGAAGTCCCTGCCGATGACGTTCTCGAAGGTCTTTCCGACCTTGCCCCTGTACGAGTTGTACCTGTGGTAGTCGGTCTCGCGGCGGATCCCGCAGCTGATGCCCATCTCGCGCATCATCTTCAGCACGGTCTTGCAGGCTATGCGCACGCCCCGCTCGGCGCGCAGGCACATGGCGATCTGCCTGTGGCCGCACCCGTTGGCGGTGCGCGAGAATATCTCGGCGGCGGCCTCCCAGAGCTCGGGCCTGGTGGGAGCCTTCGGGTGCGACAGCGCGTAGTAGTAGCTCGACCTCGCCAGGCCGGCGCACTCCAGCAGGCACCCCAGCCCGTACCCCTCTTCGCGCAGGGCGCTCACGGCCTCGACCTTCGCCCTGGTCAGAGTCCGTCCCTCCCGACCAGGGCACGCAATTTTTTTAGGTAGGCCACCTCGGTCTCGAGCCTTCGGCAGCGCTCCTCGAGCTCCTGCTCGCGCGTGCGCGGCCTCGCCTTGGAACCGCTCGGCCGGCCCTTGGGCCTCGGGCGCAGGGCCTCGGCCCCGCCCTCGCGGTAGAGCGCGCACCATCTCTTGAGCGGCGCCAGGGACATGACCCCGAACGCCTCCATGGCGTCCCGCTTGCTCATGCCGCCGTCGACCACGGCCGAGGCGGCGGCGACCTTCTGCTCGTATGTGTACCTGGCCTGCTTGCCGTCCATGGATAGCAGCACCTCGCTTCCGAACGACCGGTATACGTAGAGCCATTGTCTCACGGTGTCGCGCGGGACCGACAGCGCCTTCGCCGCCGACTCGGAGCCGTGGCCTCGCTCGAAGAGCCCGATCGCCGCCTTCCTGGCCACGATGTCGTGCTTCACCCTCAAGTCGACACGCATAAAGAAAGCCTCCCATTTCTCATGTCCAAGAAATGGGAGGCAGTTCACGAAGCGGACCGCGGGGGCAACAGACCTGCAAGAGTTAACTCAAGTCCTCGCCATTTGATGCAATGACCTTTTGGTACCAGCAGAAGCTGTCCTTTCGGTAGCGATCGAACGTGCCTTTGCCCATATCATCGGCATCAACATAAACAAAGCCATAGCGCTTCTTCATCTGCCCCGTCGAGGCCGACACCAAATCGATACAGCCCCACGGCGTGTATCCCATCAGGTCAACACCGTCCTCGACAATTGCATCGCGCAGCGCAAGAATATGCCTTCGCAGGTAATCAATATGATACGCATCGTGGACTTTGCCGTCTTCCAGCGCATCGAGTCCGCCCACACCGTTCTCGGCGATAAAGAGCGGAAGATGGTAACGATCGTGGTAGCCGGCAAGCGTCACGCGCAAACCCAGCGCATCGATCTGCCACTTCCAGGCAGTCTCTTTATCCTTGAGGTACGGATTGCGCAACGTCGGGAACACGTTGCCCTCCGCCTTCTCGGCGATCACCTGATCATCGGCGCACACCAAGCGCGAGCAATAGTACGAGAACGAGATGAAGTCGACCGTATGCTCTGCCAGATACTCCGTATCGCCCGGCTCAAAGGGCACGTGAACACCCTCTTTCTCGAGTGCACGCAGCTTCCAAGCAGGATAGGCGCCCGCAGCCATCACGTCTGTGTAGAAGTAGCGGCCGCGGTCCTCCTCATACGCAAGCCATACGTCCTCGGGCGCACAACGGTACGGATAGGTCGCACCGGCAGCGACCATGCAACCCACCTTGTTTGCGGGATCGATCTTGTGCAGAATCTCGACAGCGCGAGCGCTCGCCATAAACATATGGTGCGAGAACGCCGCAGTCACGGCTGCACGGTCACGCTCATCCTCGAGCGTGACACCCGCGTTGAGATAGGACAGCGCCACGCTGTTGATCTCGTTGAACGTAAGCCAATAACGCACGAGGCCCTGGTACGCGCGTCCGACGGTCTCGACGTAGTGCGCATACCGCTCGATCATCTCTCGGCTTTGCCAGCCACCATAGCGCTCGACCAGAGCCAACGGATAGTCGTAGTGCGACAGCGTCACAAGCGGCTCGATTCCATGCTCGCGCAGCGCCTCGAATACCTGACGGTAAAACTCCAAGCCCTCGCCGTTGGGCTCGGCCTCCATCCCTGTGGGAAAAATACGGCTCCAGCAAATTGAAAGACGCAGGCACTTAAAGCCCATCTCGGCAAAGAGCTCGACATCCTCGTGCCAATGATGGAAGAAGTCGTTGCCCCAGCGGCATGGATACAGCCTGTCCGGATCGTCCACGGGCTTTTGCCTGCCAAACATTACATCCCAGCGGTCGGAACCCTGTGGGATCAGGTCGGAGTGCGACATGCCGCGGCCGCCCTCGTTCCAGCCCCCTTCGGCCTGGTTGGCGGCGAGGGCACCACCCCACAAAAAGCCCTCGGGCATACCGGCGGCAGACGTTCTGTCAAAGTAACTCATGCTACTCAGCATCCTCGGCAGAAGCTGCCGCGGCGTTCTCCTGCTCCTGAGCCAGGAGCTGGTTATCGTACACCTTAAAGAACGGGTACCAGACCACAGCCATGACCACGATCAAAACGATCGTAAACACCCAGATGCGCGGGTCGAGGCACTGGACAAAGCCCTGAACGAAGATGGGGAACGTGCCGCTCACCAAGATGTAGAAGTTAGAGACAAGACCCAGTGAGACCGCACCCCAATACAGCAGGGCCGAGATCATGCCGCCTAGCACAAACGGAATCATGAGGATCGGGTTGAAGATGATGGGCGCGCCGAAGATCGCGGGCTCGGAGATACGGAAGAAGCTCGGCACGATCGATGCCCTGCCAAATGCCTTGAGCTGCTGCGACTTTGCCCTAAACGCGCAGAGCGCCACAAAAGAGAACGTATTACCCGTGCCGCCGATGAGGTTGATGGCCAACGACATGAGCACCGGGTGGAACTCAAGCGGCTGCCCGGCAGCATAGAGCGAGGCGTTGGCGGCAAAGGCGGCAAGCGAGACCGGGGCGGTGATGGGCATTACGATCATGTTGCCGTGGACGCCAAAGCACCAAAACAGCAGCGTCATGAAGCAGATAAGCAGTGCGCCGGGCACAGAGTCAACTGCGACGGAAAGCGGGGCAGCGAGCAGCTTCTCGATAACCGAGGGGATGGACAGCGCGGGATCGATCATCTGGATCAGCAGGTTGCCGCCAAAGAAGATGAGGATGTTGGCGAGCATAGGTACGATGGCGCCAAAGGTTTCGGACAAAAACGGCGGCACGCCATCGGGCATCTTGATGGTGATGCCCTTGGTCTGGCAGAAGCGCGTGACCTCGACGGAGACCAAGGCAACGATGATGGCGGTAAACAGGCCCTGCGCACCCAGATAGGTGCAGGGGACCGCCTGGAGCACGGACTCGTCAGCAAGCTGGTAGTAGGACGACGGCGCCGCGGCGATCAGGAACATCACCAGCGAGGTCATGCCGGCGTTAAGCTTGGGCATCTTGTAGGTGCCCGCCAGGTTATAGGCGATTGCGAACGTCACGATCACCGACAGTATGCCCATCGTCATATTGAAGGGGATGAGCAGCGTGAGCTTATTGGCCGTCGCAAAATCGAGCCAAGGGCCAAAGACGGACCAGAACCCGCCCTGCGCCACCAGGTCGGCCGTGACCGGCGGGTTGGCGAGGATCATAAAGACGGCAGATACCAAGATGAAGCTGATCGCGCTCATAAAGCCCTTTTGCATGGAGGCAAAGTGGCGCTCGGTGCCGCAGAAATTGGCGATAGGGGTCAGTTTTTCCTGAAGCAGGGTCATGAACTTCTCCATGGTCGCCTCCTAACCCAACAGCGACTGGGCGAGTGCCAGCACGTTGGCGGCGTTGCCCATGCCGTAGTCCTGTGCGGGGATGACCGCGGTCGGCTTACCGCTCCCCTGCTTGACGGTGTTGAGCTGGTAGGACACCTGCGGCCCCAAGAGCAGCACGTCATAATTGGCGCACGTCTCCTGATACTCGCCGATACCCACCGCATCGATATCGAGCTCGATGCCGTTTTGCTCCGCATATTTCTCGAGTTTCTTCATCAGAATGCTTGTAGACAGACCAGCTGCGCAAACAAGAAGGATCTTCATAAGGGATTCCCTTCGCATTGATTGGTTGGATAGTCACCGCACGCCGCTAGGCGTTCTTGGTTGCAGTGCACTCATACAGGCAGATCAGCTCCTGCACGAGCTCCTGAGCAAGCATGGAGCACATGAGGTGGTCCTGAGCATGGACCAGCAACACATCCACCGACAGATGCTCGCCCGCTGCCTCAGTCGAAAGCAGCTGCGTTTGGATGTGGTGAGCCTTGATTCCCGCATCCTTTGACTGCTTCATGAGTTTGGCGGCGGCGTCAAAATCCCCCGCTTTTGCCTTTTCAAGGGCTTCGAAGGCAAGGCTGCGTGCCTCTCCCGCTGCAGCGACCAGCTGAAACGAAACCATCTCGGTTCCCTGATCGTCCATAACGGTCTCCTCTCCCGTGATGTTTGGTTTGTACTTGAATATTCGAAACGCCTATCTCCCGCCCGCAATCCTCGAGGTTTATTGCAGGTAGACAGACAGGGTTATCGACAAAAGAAGTCTTAAGCCGTATGCGCTTGCACAAGCGCCATCAGCTCATGCCAGGACCGGCGCTCGCGTAGGCGCTCGACCCCCTGGCGGTCCATAAAGATCTCGGCGAGCAGTGAGCTCAAGATCCGCGCCTCATCGCCGCCCGACCGGGCAAACGACACCATAAAGACGATATCGACCTCATGGCCGTATTCGTCCCAAAGAATGGGGTGTTCGAGCAGGCCCACGGTAACAAAGGCCTCGGCGCTCAAGGGATGCATCCCATGGGGCATGGCTACCCCATTGCCAAACGAGGTGGCACTCGCGCTCTCGCGCTCGGCGACCTCTTGGGCAAACTGGGCATCGACACGGCCGCTCTCGACGGCGCGCTCGGAGAGATATCGGAGAACGGCCTGCTTCGACGACGCCTCAACGCGGTTGAAGAACAGGGCACGGCTAAAGAAAGAGCTTACGGAGTCCGATTGCGCAGTGTCGTCGCTCAGCACCTTGCGGATAGCGTTGACATCGCTCGTCTCCAAGAAGAAATCGGCCTCGCGGACGGGCACGGGCAACTTGACGTTGAGCGGCACCGTTGTGAACACGTAGTCGATGTGCGAAAAATCGAACGTTCCCACGCGGGCGACATCGCATGTCTCAATCGAATCGATATACATGCCAAACTGCTTGCGGTACTGGTGCTCGAGCATACGGGCGCTTCCCGCTCCCGAGGCGCACACGATCAGGATGCGCTTGCGACGCGGCTGGTCGGCTTGCTGCTCGAGGGCCAGGGCAAATGCCATGGCGATGTAGCCGAGCTCTTCATCAGAGGGCTGGCTGCCAAAATGGCGCTCGAGTACCTGCGAGGTGCCAGCTGCCATCGAATAGGCCAACGGAAACCTCGTCTTGATATCGGGCAGCATGGGGTTATCCATATGCATGTGATATTCAAGGCGATAGCCCAGAGGGCCGATATGCCGAGCAAGGTTCATGCGAAGTTCAAGATCGCCGCTAAAGTCAAACCTAAACTCATCGTTGACCGCACGTACCATCTCGGAAGCAATCTCCCACATCTCGTCCGAGATAACGGCAGAGCCCTTCTCGGGCACGCCCGTGCCCCTGCCGAGCAAATGGATTGCGATAAAGGCAACCTCTTCTCGGGGCATGCTCACGCCCAGGGCATCCTTGATGTTTGCGGCAATCTGGAAAGCCGCGGCGTATTCGCGCGTTCCCTCCAGTTTTTGAACGTCCGATTCTGCAGCTGGGACATAGCAGCCCTGCTCGATGCGGCCAAGAGCAATGTAAAGATGCATGATGAGATTGCGGGATGCCAGCGAGCTCACCGTGACGGGCGAGGCCGTCAGGGCATCGTCCACACATGCGGCGATGGCCCGCAGGCGCTCGGCGAGCTTTGCATCGTCGGTGTCGGGCAACACGGGCCTCACCAGCGAGGCCAGGCACAGGCGCCGTTACGACTCCCCGCCCGCAACGCGGATTCCGTAGCGTGGGCGCTTTTCGAGCGTTAAGTCAAATTGGGCGAGTTTCTGCTCTACCAGACGCATGTCATTGGACAGAGTTCGCGCCGAAACGTAGAGTAAATCCGCATACTCCTCAATCGTCACCCACTGGGACCGCATGAGGAGGTCGTTAAGAAGGAAGGACACACGGCCGTCGCGCGTATCAGGAATGCCCGGATGGGCCAGAGCCGCACCGTCTAGCAAGCGAGCAAGCTCATCTGCATGTGCAACATCGATACGATATTGCCCTTTGCTGCCAACGATGCGTGCAACCCCCGCAAGATTGTCGTTTGCGCGATGGATATAGTTTCTCACGGCGCGCTCGCTTACCTCGAGACGCTTGGCAAGCACCGCGACAGCGACAGGCTGAGCGTCCTCGATCATATTTACAAGCTGCTTGACGCGAGCATCCATGTCCTCCTCCTTTCCCTGCGTCTAGTCTAACGCGGTAAAGAATGACACTCCACGTCGCTCTCGTTCCGCCAACGCGGAACAGGTTGCGGGGAGTCCAGCTGAACTTATAGGGGGCACGGAGAGAGGGCCCGAAAGCAATGCGTCGGTGTGAGATGCGCTTTCCGCAGTCATTGGGGACAGATTTAAATTAGTAGTCATTGAGGACGTTCTTGTTTGACTAGTCGTTTAAGAACGTCCCCAATGACTACCCACCCATCGGGGACCAGGTGAATAGCAAAAGCCCCGCGGTCGGAGCGGGCCGCGGGGCTCATGAAGAGAGGCTAGTTTGTGGGCGTCTTGCCTGGCGCCCACGAGAGAGGCAACAGAGTAGAGACTACTCGTGGATGCGGGTACCGGAGAGACCGGCCATGGTCTCGGCGGCCTTGTCCAGGGCACCGATGATGCAGGTGCGACCCTTGCGGGAGCGGGCAAACTTGATGGCGGCGCGGACCTTGGGCTCCATGGAACCCTTGCCGAACTGGCCCTCGTCGGCCAGGCGCTCGGCCTCGTCGGCGGTGATGTCCTCGAGCTCCTCCTGGTTGGGCTTGCCAAAGTTGATGGCGACATGCTCAACGGCGGTCAGCAGGAACAGAACGTCGGCGTCGCAGTCCTCGGCCAGCAGCTCGCCGCCCAGGTCCTTGTCGATGACGGCGGGAACGCCCTTGTAGCAGCCCTTGTTCTCGTAGTCGCGGACGACGGGGATACCGCCGCCACCGCAGGCGATGACGATGAACTCGTTGTCGAGCAGGTTGAGGATGGAGTCAGCCTCGACGATCTTCTTGGGATCGGGGGAAGCGACAACGCGACGCCAGCCGCGGCCGGAATCCTCGACGAAGACCTTGGAAGGATCCTCGGCCATGAACTCCTTGGCCTGCTCCTCGGTGTAGAAGGGGCCGATCGGCTTGGTCGGGTTCTTGAACGCGGGATCGTCGGGGTCGCACTCGATCTGGGTGACGACGGTTGCGGCGTGCCAACGCTTATAGCGCTTGTGCATCTCGCGGCCAATGCCCTGCTGCAGGTGATAGCCGATGTAGCCCTGGGACATGGCGCCGCACTCGGGCAGCGGCATCTCGGGGGTGCCGATGGCGTCGTGGGCGGCGGCGAAGGCGTTCTGGATCATGCCGACCTGCGGACCGTTGCCGTGGGTGATGATGATTTCGTTACCCTGCTCAATCAGGCCGAGAAGGGCGTGAGCGGTGTTGCTCACGGCCTCGATCTGCTCAACGGGGTTGTTGCCGAGGGCGTTGCCGCCAAGGGCGACGACAATACGATCGGGCTTGCCAAGAGGCTTAGACATTGCTGGAATCCTTTCTGTAAAAGGCCTACAACCCATTAATAACCCGCGTCCGTGCAATACGCGAGTTTATTAAGGTTTATATTCTCTTTATCGCTCATTTTATTCATTTTGAAAATAGTTGAACGGTGAACGGTCGTTTTTATCCGCTCAGCGTACAGAACCCCAGCTCAGATATGTTTACGCCATTTACGTGCGACTTTATTTTAATAGAGCAGGGATTAGACCAGATTATGCAAACTGTATCTTTGCTAAACACAAAACAGGCAGCGTAATATCTTACTCGCACTATACGAGATTCTATGCACTTATTGGACGAGTATGCAGCCCTGCAATAACATGGCGTTTTTCATCCAACTTAAGGAATAGACGAGCGCCCATACCGCGCGTCGGCCGGCAGCCGGCGAGCCGTCTCGTCGATTGCCGCTTCCAGAAAATCAAAAACTGATATTGCGCGCGCAATTGCTGCATGGTACTTTAGCGAAGAACAGCGCGGGCTGGGGCGACAGAGATCTGTCGTGAAGTTTGGGTTCGGCGACCCCGCTGCTGTCTTCTCCTTATCCGCCAGCGAACCCCTTGAGCGACGGATTGAGGAGGTCCTTACTATGACAAAAATGCTCAAGATCACGCTAAATGGCGAGACGTTTCTCGCCGACATGCTCTGGGACAAGGCTCCCGAGGCATGCAAGCTGTTCGAATCATCCTGTCCAGTCGAGTCACGTATCTTTTCGGCCAAGATCTGCGATGCCGAGGTAACCTATCCTGTCTCGGGCCCCATCGCCAATTACGAGCACATCGAGAACCCCGTCTTTCACGAGCCAGCGGGCGCCGTGAGCTGGTATGGCGGATGGTCGTCAATCTGCATCTTCTTTGACGTGTGCGAGCCCTTTGGCACCTGCAACATGTTCGCCCGCATCTGCGAAGCCGACCGCGAGCGTTTTGCCGCCGCCTGCCGCAATGTCTGGGACAACCAGGGCATGTACATTAAAAACGAAATCGTCGAGATCGAAACGGAGGCCTAAAGATGATGGATATCAACAATCTGCTCACGCTCGACCTTGCCGAGTACACCACTGCACTTGAGGCCCTCGCCGATCAAATGATGCTCGAGGAACCGCGTGACATCGACTACATGCGCCGCCGCAAACTCGACACCGGCCGCGAATTCGCCGTCTGGAACTTCACCGTCGGTTACTGCATGAACGCCGCCGACGCCCTCTCCCTCCTGCGAGCCCAGGCCAACGAAAACGCCAACGACGGCACCGCCGACCTCGCAACGATCAAAAACAGTGCCGCACGCCTGTGCGACTGGTTCTCGGGCGCCTTCGACGTCACCGGCAAAATGGATGACACCACGGCAATCCTCGCCCACAGCCGCGACCTCTACGCCCAGGTAGAGACTCACGAACAGTTTGCAGCCCTCACCCGCGCCACCGAGCGCTATCTGGTCCAGCTCCAATTTTGGGTCGACCGCCAGATTCCCTGGCCGGCCATTAGCGACCTCGTCCACGGCTACCGCCTACGCACAGAGAGCGGCGAGACAAGGTAACCAAGCAAGCAGCACCGACAACACCCCACCATCGGGATCCAAAGTAAGAATCAGAGGGCTGGAGACGCACCCAACAGCGTCCCCAGCCCCTTCGCAAAGTAGAGCACTGTTTCAGTGGCTTTGAGGCCTATTCGAACCTTTGCTATCTCCCAATTTTTGTATATTTACGACATTATTATCTGCCAATTTTTGTATGATTTTAGGCGATTCTATCTGTTAATTTTTGTCATTTGGGGGTTTAATGCTACGCCGTAAGGTCACTGATAGGCTTTTGAGCTGGAAGAATAACTCCAATAAGGCATTACTCGTTACTGGTGCGCGTCAGATTGGCAAGAGCTATGCGATTCGCGCGTTTGGAAAAAGCAACTACGCGTCGTATTTTGAGGTCAATTTACTACTCGATGTCGAAGCAAGGAATGCACTTGTTGGCGCAAAGAACTCCGTTGACTTTATCAACCGCGTAGCCCTTCTTGCGGATGCGCCGCTTGTTGAGGGCGATACGCTTGTCTTTGTCGATGAGATTCAGGAGTATCCGCAGATCGTTACACTCATGAAGGCGTTGGTCGAGGATGGGCGCTTTAGCTATGTCTTCTCGGGGTCTATGCTTGGGACTGAGTTTAAGGGGATCTCTTCTTTTCCGGTGGGGTATGTAGAGCACATTGTTATGCGCCCGATGGATTTTGAAGAGTTTTGTTGGGCAAACAGCGTCAGCGAGAATGTGCTTGCAGGCATTCGCAGCTGCCTTGTCGAGAAACATCCTGTCGAGAACTATATTCATGAGGCGATGCTCAAGAACTATAGAGCTTATATCGTTTGCGGCGGTATGCCGGAGGTCGTTCAGAACTATATTGATTCGGGTTATTCGCTCGTAAGCACACGTGAGCTTCAAACTCAGCTGGTCGATCAGTACAAAAGCGATATCTCAAAATATGCATCGACTCGCGCGTTTAACGTTCGGTCGATTTTTGAGCAAATTCCCGTTCAGCTTGAGGCGGAGTCTCATCGCTTTGTTGTTTCGTCTCTGGGTGAGGGAGCTCGCCTTAAAAAATATGAGCAGGATTTCCTGTGGCTTGTTAACGCAGGTGTTGGATTGATGGTCGCCAGGGTGACGGAGCCACGGAGTCCTCTCAAGAGGACGGAGAAAACGACAGCCTTCAAACTATACGAGTCTGATACAGGCATGCTCGCATCGCGATACCCTGGCAGCACTGCACGCGCTGTCTATCTTGATATGAAAACTCCCAACCTTGGTGGTCTCTATGAGAACGTGGTCGCGCAGGAACTCGTTGCCCTCGGGGCGGATGCATGGTACTACCAAACGCGTGAGGTCGGTGAAGTTGACTTTGTGATCGAAGGCGTCCACGGTCATGTTGTCCCAATCGAGGTCAAATCGGGCAAGAAAGTTCGAGCGCACGCGGCCCTCGATCGTCTGATGAGTGTGGGCGAGTACAAAATTCCCGAGGCCGTTGTACTAAGCCACGAGAATCTCAGCAAAGAGGGCAAGGTTCTGTACGTTCCAATCTACATGACGTTTTGTCTCGATGAGTTTATGGAAAAGGATGACCCCAATAACGATTTCTCGTTCGCACCCATATCTCTCTAGCCATTTGAATCCGCAATCCAGCCCCGTCCACACATCAATGCATTTCCCAAGGCGCTGCGCGTTTCGCGCCAAAGGCGCGAAAAAGCAAAGGGATAAGAAGCCGCAACAACCACGCCCCCATCCATCCCCAAAGTGGCGCGAGGTTTCGCGGCAAAGCCGCGAAACAGCGACCGGGACAAAAGGCCCCACCAACCACGTCCTTCATTCAGCCACACAATCCAAGGACGTAGTCGTAGCAGGATCTGAGGGCTAACCTTCGCGGACACTCCGCAGAAC
Source organism: uncultured Collinsella sp. (assembly GCA_902494935.1). Lineage (GTDB taxonomy): Bacteria > Actinomycetota > Coriobacteriia > Coriobacteriales > Coriobacteriaceae > Collinsella. The sequence continues at coordinate 4,145 of CABUVH010000007.1, read as the reverse complement.
GAAAGAACCCCCGCCGCACGTATGTGCGCAGCGGGGGTTCTTTCATGTCCGAGGACGTACGCGAAGGTTAGCCCTCAGATCCTGCGGTGGGAGACCTAGGCCTCGTTGTACACCGTCTTGAGCTTCAGCAGGTGAGCGTAGCGGTCCATAGCGGCCTGCTCGTTCTCCTTGAAGAGCTCCTCGGCGCGCTCGGGGAAGGAACGCGTCAGCGAAGCGTAACGGGCCTCGTTCATCAGGAACTCCTGATAACCGCCCGCGGGCTCCTTGGAATCGAGCGAGAACTTCTTGCCGGCAGCAGCCTCGGGGTTGAAGCGGAAGAGGTTCCAGTAACCGCACTCGACAGCCTTCTTCATCTCGGCCTGGCAGTTCTGCATGCCGCCCTTCTTGATGGAGTGCATCTCGCAGGGGCTGTAGCCGATGATGAGGGACGGGCCGTCGTAGGCCTCGGCCTCGTGAATGGCCTTGAGGGTCTGAGCCGGGTTGGCGCCCATGGCGACCTGCGCCACGTAGACGTAGCCGTAGCTCATGGCAATCTCGGCCAGGGACTTCTTCTTGGTCACCTTACCGGCAGCGGCGAACTGAGCGACCTGGCCCAGGTTCGAGGCCTTGGAGGCCTGACCGCCGGTGTTGGAGTAGACCTCGGTGTCGAAGACGAAGACGTTGACGTTGTGGCCGGAAGCCAAGACGTGGTCCAGGCCACCGAAGCCGATGTCGTAGGCCCAGCCGTCGCCGCCGAAGATCCAGAAGGACTTCTTGGTGAGGTAAGCCTTGTCAGCGAGGATCGCCTTGGAAGCGTCGCAGCCGCACTTCTCGAGCTCGGCAACGTAGGCAGCAGCAGCGGTCTTGGAGGCCTCGGCGTCGTTGACGGAGTCGATCCAAGCCTGGCCGGCGGCCTTGAGCTCATCGGACGGACCATCGGCAGCGATGATGTCCTGGGTAGCGGCGATCAGCTTCTTCTGGACGGCCTCGTAACCGACGGCCATGCCCAGACCGTGCTCGGCATTGTCCTCGAACAGGGAGTTGTTCCACGCCGGGCCGTGACCGTCCTTGTCCTTGCAGTAAGGAGCGGTGGCAGCGGGGTTGCCCCAAATGGAGGAGCAGCCGGTGGCGTTGGAGATGAACATGCGGTCGCCGGCAACCTGGGTCACCAGACGTGCATAGGCGGTCTCGGCGCAGCCGGCGCAGGAGCCGGAGAACTCCAGGTAGGGCTGCTTAAACTGGCTGCCCTTGACGTTGGCCGCGATGAGCTCCTTCTTCTCGGAGACGTTCTCGACCATGTAGTCCCAAACGGGCTGCTGGTCCATCTCCTGCTCGGTGGGAACCATCTCGAGGGCGCCCTTGGGGCAGACCTTGACGCAGTTGGTGCAACCCATGCAGTCGAGCGGGGACACGGCCATGGTGAACTTCATGCCCTTGGCCTTGGGGCCCATGGCGTCGAGCGTGCGGGTAGCCTCGGGCGCGGCGGCGGCCTCGTCCTCGGTCATCGCGAACGGACGGATGGTGGCATGCGGGCACACATAGGCGCACTGGTTGCACTGGATGCACTTGGTCTCGTCCCAGTGGGGAACGACCACGGCGACGCCGCGCTTCTCGTATGCGGAGGCGCCCAGCTCAAACTGGCCGTCAGCGCAATCGACGAAGGCGGAAACAGGCAGGCTGTCGCCATCCATGCGATCGATGGGCTCGAGCAGGTTCTTGACCTGCTGGGCGATGGCGGACTTGGTCTCCTCGGAGAGCTCGACGGGAGCGGCATCCTCGGCGGTAGCCCAGTCGGCCGGAACCTCGAACTTACGGAAGGCGGTAGCGCCGGCATCGATGGCCTTATGGTTGGCGTCGACGATGGCCTGGCCCTTCTTCATGTAGGACTTGGTAGCCGCGTCCTTCATGTACTGCAGGGCGTCCTCGGCGGGCAGGACCTTGGCCAGCGCGAAGAAGGCGGACTGGAGCACCGTGTTGGTGCGCTTGCCCATGCCGACCTTGGCGGCCAGGTCGATAGCGTCAATCAGGTAAACGTTGACGTTGTTGTTCGCGATGTAGCGCTTGGCCACGGCGGGCATGTGCTCGGCGAACTCCTCGTCGCTCCACTGGCAGTTGACCAGGAAGGTGCCGCCCGGCTTGACGTCGCGGACCATCTTGAAGCCCTTAACGATGTAGCTGGGGTTATGGCAGGCGACAAAGTCGGCCTTGGTCACGTAGTACGGCGAGCGAATCGGGGAATCACCAAAGCGCAGGTGCGAGACGGTGACGCCGCCGGTCTTCTTGGAGTCGTACTGGAAGTAGGCCTGGACGTACTTGTCGGTGTGGTCGCCGATGATCTTAATCGAGTTCTTGTTGGCGCCGACGGTACCGTCGCCACCCAGACCCCAGAACTTGCACTCGATGGTGCCGGGGGCTGCGGTGTTGGGCGCATCCTCGGCCTCGGGCAGGCTCAGGTTGGTCACGTCATCGACAATGCCGATGGTGAACTCGCGCTTGGGCTCGTCCTTCTTGAGCTCCTCGAAGACAGCGAACGCGGACGCGGGAGGCGTATCCTTGCTGCCCAGGCCATAACGGCCGCCGACGACCTTGATGCCCGTCTTGCCGGCCTCGTAGAGAGCGGAGACGACGTCCTGGTAGAGCGGCTCGCCGATGGAACCCGGCTCCTTGGTGCGGTCCATGACGGCAATCTTCTTGACGGTCTCGGGGAGAACGTCGACAAAGTGCTTGATGGAGAACGGACGGAACAGGCGAACCTTGACCAGGCCGACCTTCTCGCCGTGAGCGTTGAGGTAGTCGATGACTTCCTCGAGCACGTCGCAGAAGGAGCCCATGCACACGACGACGCGATCGGCATCGGGAGCGCCGTAGTAGTTGAACAGGCCGTAATCGGTGCCGAGCTTCTCGTTGATCTTCTTCATGTAGCCCTCGACGACGGCGGGAAGCTCGTCGTAGACCTTGTTGCAGGCCTCGCGGTTCTGGAAGAAGATGTCGCCGTTCTCGTGGCTACCGCGGGTGTGCGGGTGCTCAGGGTTGAGCGCGTGGTCGCGGAAAGCCTGGACAGCGTCCATGTCGCACATCTCGGCCAGATCCTTGTAGTCCCACATGGCGACCTTCTGGATCTCGTGGCTGGTGCGGAAGCCGTCGAAGAAGTTAAGGAACGGAGTCTTGCCCTCGATGGCGGCAAGGTGGGCCACCGGCGAGAGGTCCATGACCTCCTGGACGTTGCCCTCGGCGAGCATGGCGAAGCCGGTCTGACGGCAGGCCATGACGTCGGAGTGATCGCCAAAAATGTTCAGGGCGTGGGAAGCGACGCAACGCGCGGAGACGTGGAAGACGCCCGGGAGCTGCTCGCCCGCGATCTTGTACATGTTCGGGATCATCAGGAGCAGACCCTGAGAAGCCGTGTAGGTGGTGGTCAGAGCACCGGCGCCCAGCGAACCGTGAACGGTACCGGCTGCACCTGCCTCGGACTCCATCTCGACGACCTTGACCGGGGTGCCGAAGATATTCTTGCGACCCTGGGCCGCCCACTGGTCGACATGGTCGGCCATCGGGCTGGACGGCGTAATGGGATAGATTCCCGCTACCTCGGTGTACGCATACGAAACATATGCGGCCGCCTCGTTGCCGTCCATAGACTTAAACTTACGCGCCATATACCCCTCTCCTCTCATATAGGTATACAGGCCCCGGCGATCGCCGGGATGTTGGCGTGATGGGATTTACGCTGTTGCTTCCAATCATCTGGCAGGCAGGCTCAGCAGCAGGTACATGGCGTGGAGAGAAGACATGCCGAGGCGAGGGGCAGCTGATGCGCCCTACAGGCCCGACCGCCCGTCTTGCACATGACCGAGCGCCGCAAAGGCCGCATGCCGGATGCTCCCGGGCACGCCCCGGCGATGGGAAGCGCCCGCAACGGAAATCCGCATGCGGGTTTATTGTACCCCGCCTTCAAGTGTAATTTCGGCAAATATAGGCGGGCGGTAAAGGTTTACCTTGGGTGACTGCCAAGGGCCAAAATGGCCTCTCCATCCCCAGGCGACCGGCTCTGGCGCGCCGAGGAGTGTCCCCAAGTGCCGGCAGAGACGATATGAGCAGGACATAAAAACATTGAGAGCCCCTGCTGCATGAAAGACCGCGGATTAGGCCGACAATGGTGAGTGTCT